>BDTY01000036.1 GCA_002897955.1 archaeon BMS3Bbin15 | reverse complement strand
TCAATACGATTTTATTGCCTTTGAAGATTTGAAGATAAAAAACATGCTTAGAAATCATCATTTAGCTAAATCCATATCAGACGTGTCATGGAATATGTTGCAATCGTTCACTGCATACAAGGCAGAATGGGCCGGTAAAGTAGTAACTTTTGTAAATCCTAAAAACACGTCTCAAGAATGCTCCTCGTGTGGTAAAATAGTCAAGAAAATCCTTAATATTAAAATACATAACTGTCCTTACTGTGGGTTAATTCTTGATAGACATGTTAATGCTGCCATAAATATATTACACAGAGGAATGATAAAAGTAGGGTTGGGATACACCGATTTGATGCCTGTTCGAGGTCTAGCACAAGTTCCACCTATGACTCAGGAAGCCCACGAATTTAGTCGTGGGTAGTTCACTTCACTAATTTACCCGGATGCTAACTGTGAGATATTTTTAATAATTCTTCGAAGTTCGGATTTATATATAATATCTTCATTGGCGATAGGATGAGAAGAATAGAATTCCTTTGTATAGGGAACTGTATAAATTGGAATGTTTGTGAAAATCTCCTGAAGAACTCTTATATTAATTTTTTCGTGGTTTCCTGTATCATTGAACACAATAGATAAAAATTCTCTTTTCAGATTTCTCGCTGACCATTCTTTAAATATATCATTTACCTGAAGAAGGCTGCTTATAGCCTGTACATTGTAGTTTGCCACCCCTATAAGAGAAGCATACTTCTGCCATGTCGTAATAGATGTTACAGTATAGCCAGGAAGTGTATCTATGAATATATAATCATAACTGTTCTTGAGTCCATCTATTTTTTCTAAAATCATATTGATATATCTCTCTTCGTCATCCAGATAGATTGACATATGTTTTGGTTTCAGGATATAGATAGGGAGAACATCAAAATTTTCGAACTTATGAATATAAGGTGTCTCTTCATTAACCTTTCCATTTATAATCTCCCAGATATTACACTCTCTCTCCAGCCCCAGCAAACCTGTTCCTCCAAGATTTAAAATATCTAAATCCACATATAGAACTCTGTTCTTATCTCCTATAATGTGTGCGAAATTTATAAATAAAGTTGTCAACCCTACCCCTGCCCTGGGTGCAACTCCTACAAAAGTCCTGGCTGTCATATACAGATAGTATAAAAATAGTAACTTAAGCAAATCTAAGCACATCTGTTAACATATTTATGAATTGTGAAGTAGTGAAATGCAGTTGAATTAAATATTTAATGCAATCCTATAAATGTTATGGATTATTTATAGGGTATAATATTTATATATATTATAAGAGAAATAATAGCAATGTGGAAATCAAAACATTTTGGTTCACTTGTGATGCTTATAGGAGTATTCCTCAATCTTATTTATTTTGGATATGAGTATCAGTATTATACCGGTTCAACATTTCTGGCTCATTTTAGAGAAAGACTCCTTGAACATATTGTTATAATAATGCTGATTCCAATCTTTGCTATTATCGGTTATATTATAAACAGAGAATATTCACTTAGAGAAGAAGTAAAAGGTTATCATACCAAGCTGAGGGATATCAAAGATACCAAGAGATATATTGAAACTATAATAAACAGTCTTGGAGAAGGAATTCTGGTTATAGATGAGAATTTTACCATAGTTCATGCAAACAAAAAGGCTGCTGAAATAACTGGTTTGGACCTTGGGGAGTTAATAGGAAGTAAATGTTATAAGGTTCTCCATGGAGAAAATTCTCCCTGCTCGGAGGAACAGTGTTCTGTTAGAGATATTTTCAATAAATCTGACAGGGTGCAGGGGGTCCACAGACATTTCAGGCATGGTAAGGCTATTCTGGTTGAGTTTGTCACCTCACCCTTTATTGACGAGACAGGTAAGGTCAGATACTGTGTTATGGTATTCAAGGATGTAACTAAAAGAATTGAATCTCAGAAGGAGCTTGAAAAACTTAAGGATTTTAACGAAAAACTTCTTCTTGCCTCTCCTATAGGCATAGGCGTGTTTGACAGGGATGGAGATATTGTTTTTGCAAATTCAAAGCTTGCTGAAATATGTGGAGCAAAAAATAAGGAAGATATGGAGAAGTGTAGTGTTTATGATGCAGAGTCTCTTGTGAATGCAAGTTTTACTGAAAAGATATTCAAGGTTTTTGAAACCGGTGAAAAAATGTTTCTTGAGTCTTTTTCGATGAAAACACCACATAATAAGGAGATTATTGTTGATTGTCATATTTTACCTCTAAAGTCCGAATCTTCTGTTGAAAACATACTTTTAATAATTAATGATGTTACAGATAAGGTAAATACGCTTAAAAAGCTTGAAGAGTCAAATACTGTTTTTAGAGAAACTCTGGAAGAACTCGACTCTGCTTACAGAGAGCTTACTCTTCTGAGAAAAATTGATGAAGCTCTCAACAGTACTATCGAGATTGAAGAAGTTTTGAGAATCATATCCAGAGGTATAGTTGAGGTTCTTGGCTATGATGCCTGTGCGATTCATCTTCTCGCTGATGATGGTAAATATTTGATAAATAAGGATTATGTCATTGATGAATCTATTGTTAAAACACTTGAAAATCTGACAGCTATGAAGGTTAAAAACTATAGAATTCCTGTGTATGATGGCAGTCTGTTTCACAGGGTTATTACAGAAAAAAAACCGATTTTAACAAACAATATTGAAGAAGCTGTAAAAAGCCATACTCTTAATAAGAAAATATGGCGCCTTTCAAAAGTTATAGCTAGGTTAAGTGGAGTTAAATCTGGAATTGGCGTTCCATTAATTGCAGATAACAGGGTTCTTGGTGTCCTTGGAGTGGCGAGTAAAAAGATTCTAACTGAAAAGGATGTGGACAGGTTGTACAAATATGCCAATCAGACTTCTCTTGCAATCCTTCAGGCAAAAATGTATGAAGAGCTACAGAGAACCAAAGAGAAGATTGAAATATCCTACCACGAGTTGAAAGAGATTGACAGGATAAAGAGTGATATTGTAAATAATGTAACGCATGAGTTGAAAACACCCTTAACCATAGCAACTCTTGCTATGGAGCAGTCTATGGTGGAGAAGGATGCGAAAGAAAGGAAATTGCTTTTAAAAATGGCTTTCAGAGCTCTCGGAAGGCAGGAGACTATTATTAATAATCTTATGGAATTTGCAAAAAATGATAAGGAAAAATATATATTGATAATTAAGAAGGTTAATCTTGCGGATATAATTAAAAAAGCAATTAAATCTAAAGAGGAAGAGATAAGGGCAAATGAAATAAACATAAAAACAAAAATTAAAGACATTTACATTGAAGCAGACCCGGCAAGATTGGGAACAGCTGTTTTGAATATACTGGATAATGCGATAAAATTCAATAAAAAGGGAGGAGAAATAAAAATAAAAACAAATAAAATAGATGATAATGTAGAAATTTTAATTTCAGATAAAGGAATAGGAATTGAATCCTATAAACAGAAAGAAATATTTGAGCCTTTAACCCAGCTTGACGCAAGGGCATCAAGAAGATTTTCGGGTACAGGTATGGGGCTCGCAGTGGCAAAGGAGATTGTGGAAATGCACGGTGGTAAAATTATGGTGAAAAGTGAAAAGGATAAGGGAAGTAAATTTACAATTCTTTTACCTGTTAGTCAAAAATATTAGTTTAATGAATGTTGTTTTATTTTCAGGTGGGACGGGTACTCCAAAGCTTCTTCAGGGTCTGGTGCAGCTTCTCAAGCTGGAGGATATTACTGTTGTTGTAAATACTGCTGAAGATATGTGGCTTCCCCATGGCTACTTTTCTCCAGATATTGATAGTGTACTTTATACTATGGCAGGTTTAATAGATGAAAAAGTCTGGTACGGTATTAAGGAAGATAGTTTTTCAACCCACAATCAGCTTTTAAGTATTGGTTCAGATGAATTTCTCAATATAGGGGATAGGGATAGGGCAACTCATATTTTAAGAGGGAAACTTTTGAAGGATGGTAACACTCTTGAAGAGGCTACCGAATTGATAGCCTCCGGTTATGGTGTCGGAATCAATGTTTTGCCTATGAGTAATAATAGAGTTGAAACAGTTATAGTTACTCCTGATGGCGAACTTAACCTTCAGGAGTTTCTGGTTTTAAATAAAGCTATGCCAGAGGTAAAGACGGTTTATTACAGGAACATTGAAAGAGCATCAGCCTGTAAAGCAGCAGTTAAAGCTGTTAAGAAGGCTGACCTTATTATTATCGGACCCAGCAATCCTGTAACAAGCATAGGGCCTATAATCTCCCTTCAGAATATTAAGGAGGTTCTTAAGGATAGAAAAGAGAAAATAATAGCGGTTTCTCCTCTTGTTGGAAGTAGTCCTGTAAGTGGACCTGCAGATAAATTCATGAAGGCTTTAAATTTACCTTCCACTCCTGAAGGAGTGGCAAGATATTATAAAAATATAATTTCCAGATTTATAATCCATATAACTGACAAACCTGCTGATATAGAAAAGATAGGCATTAAAACTTATAGAACAAATATAATTATGAGAAGCCTGGAGGATAAGAAGAAACTGGCTGATTTTATCTTTTCAACAGGTGAAAAAAATGCATGATATTGCTGCTAATGCTGTATTGTCATGTCTTCTTGAGGTTTCCTCCCCTAAACCTGGAAATGTAAACAGATATAGGGATTTTAAGGACACAAAATTTGAGCATTTTCTTGCTACTTCAGCATCTTTTTATAAACCAGCCTATGAAGCAGCTTTCAGAGGTAGCCTTTCTTCCAGGGGAAAAATAGATTATTCTCAGATAGGTATAGGTTATCTTATAAGAGAGGCTGTTGAAAGGGCAGAGAAGTTTCATGGAGGAGGGAATACAAATCTTGGTATATCCATACTTCTGATACCTCTCTGTGCCGCTGCAGGAAGTATTATGTCCAGAGACAATAAAATCGAAATTGAAAAATTAAGAGATGAAGCTGGTAGAATAATAATCAAAACCACATATGATGATACATCTGAGTTATTTAGAGCGATTAATATTGCGAATGCAGGCGGTTTAAGAGTTGTTGAAGAGTATGACGTGAGAGATAAAAATTCAATTAAGGATATAATCAGGAATAATATAAGTTTTTATGATATTATGAGAATAACTGAAGAAGATACTGTTGCAGCTGAAATTTCAAATAACTATGAAATTACCTTTGAAACTGGATACAATGAACTCATGGAGGAGTATACTTCAACTAAAGACATAAATATAGCAATTCTTAAAACATTTTTCAGGATTCTATCTGAGTATCCTGATTCCCTTATAGTAAAGAAGACATCCAGGAAGGTGGGGAAAGAGATATCAAAGATGGCTGAAGAAATTCTTGAAATGGGGTTGAAAAAGGAAGCAATTGATGAATTAGATGACTATCTCAGAAGTAGAGGTAATCTGTATAATCCTGGTACGACTGCAGATGTAACTGCAGCTTCAATTTTTGTATGTCTCCTTGGAGGTTTGAAGCTTTGATAGACCAGTTTGGATTAATTAAGGGAAGGATAGAAGAGACAATAGTAACAACATATAATGAAGATGGTTCGCCTAATTCAGCACCTATGGGTGTGATGAGCGATGGGAAGGAGAAGATAATTCTAAGAATGTATAGAAGCACAGATACCTTAAAGAATATTCTCAGAGAGGGATGTTTTGTTGTGAATATCATATCCAAACCCATGCTGTTTTTAAAGGCTGCTCTTCTTGGAAGAAATAAGGCTGGTGATGAGATTGAGATAACTGAAGTTGGTAAATCAGGGGTTGTGGCACCCTACCTCAGAGAGGCTTCCGCCTATGTTGAGGTGGAGCTTGTGAGTTATAGCTTCTATACAAAGGTGGATGAAATGGGAGAAGGAGAACTCTGCCTGATTGAGGGGAGAGTTAAACAGATTAGAATTCTAAGGAGTTTCCCGGAGGCTTTGAACCGTGGTATATGTGTGGTGATTGAGATGTCAATAGAATTATCAAGAGGTAGATACGAAAATGTTGAAAGATATCTTAAAATAGTAAAAAAATGCCTTTCAGGAGATGAATATCGTGAGATATACTCCTTCGTGGAGCGTTACATTAGAAACTCGGACTAGAGACCTTCTGTGGAAGCATATATTCCCTCTGAGCTCTTGTTCCCCGTCTATTAACTATTCCGCTGGAATAGAATCTTGCAAGGTAAGTTGATAGACTGCTGAGCTTGATACTTTCGCCATAGATTGTTTCATATTCTATTCTTATATCCTGAGACCTTATCCATTCTTCTGGATGATTGTGTTTAATAAGTAAGAAAACTTTCTCTCTCTGTGTCAAATTTGCGGGATCGTATCCCTGAAGCCAGTCGGGATATGTATGTGATTTTTCGTAGTAACTTTCAAATTTCCTCTCTTCTTCGACTTCATCAACATCATAAATATACTTTAGAAACTCGAGAATGTTTGATAGGGCTGTGGTATAGTCGCACCTTCTGAAGTTCCTATCAAGAGTTACGACCTCATCTATCTTTGCTTCGATTTTAAATTCAGCATGTTCGTCGCTTTTAAATATATAGTCAACAAACTTCTTTATTCGCTCCTTCACTTCCTCGTAGTACTGGCCTTCAAACTTTAGTCTGGATATGCCATTTCTATCCGATGCATTGACCTCAAGATATATATAACTCATTCACATCCCCTTCTGTTAGTTAGCTTTATATTCGCAAATTGTGCATATATAAGACTTGTGCTTCAATACTAAATTTGCAAAATACAGTGGAAATTAACAATAACAAACCGAAACTTTTATATGCCCCTGTGAACAAGTTAACAAGTGAACATACTAAGGGGGACGACTCATGAAGACATTGATAAGAAAAGCACTGGAAAATACCGATAGACCTGGAATGCTTTCCGGGGAGAATGAAAGAGCAATAGGTGTGGCCAATATAGTTGTTGTTGGCAGTGGCGGAGCAGGTAATAATACAATTCACAGACTGAAGAATGTTGGAATTACCGGAGCTCAGTTAATAGCTGTGAATACGGATAAACAGCACCTTGCCCATATCAATGCTGACAAGAGAATTCTTGTCGGTAATGAGATTACCCGTGGTTTGGGTGCAGGTGGAGACCCGGAGGTAGGAGAACAGGCAGCTCTTGAGGCAAAGCCTGGCTTCAAAGAGATTTTTAATGAAGCGGACCTGGTTTTTGTCACCGGTGGTCTTGGTGGAGGAACAGGAACAGGCACTCTGCCTGTGATTGCTGAAGTTGCCAAATCCTGTGGTGCCCTTGTGATTGGTGCTGTTACGATGCCTTTCAAAAATGAAAGAGCAAGAGTGAACAAGGCCAGAATTGCCCTTGCAAAGCTCAGAAATAGTGCAGACAGCGTAGTGGTTATTGACAACAATAAACTCCTTGAGATAGCCTCAGAGCTTCCAGTGAATGAAGCCTTCGCAGTGGCTGATGAAGTTCTCTCCAGAATGGTTAAGGGAATCACAGAGACAATATCCATAGCAAGTCTGATGAACCTGGACTTTGCTGATGTAAGAACTGTGATGGGTAGAAACAGCGGTAAGGGGATAGCAGTCATAGGTCTTGGCGAAAGCGATACAAGAAATAGGGCTGAAGAATCTGTTACATATGCTATGGAAAACCCACTTCTTGATGTGGATTATAGAGATGCCACAGGCGCTTTGATTCATATTACAGGTGGGGAAGACCTGACTCTTGGAGAGGCTACTGGGATTGTTGACCTCGCGACAACATTTCTGACGAAGAATGCTGATGTAATATGGGGTGCAAGAATTGACCCGGAATACAATGGCAGGGTTCAGGTTATGGTGATTATGACAGGTGTGACTTCTCCAGACCTTGCTGCTAATGTAGCGGAACCCGAGATACATATTCCATCAAGGGTAAAAGTTGGTAACAGGTCATATTTCAGCAGGAATAGAAGATTTAAATCAAGTGAACAGAGATTTGTGGTTGATAAGGAAAAGGGGTCTTTAATGTCTACGCTTGGAATAGATGAGGTTTTCTCGTAGACCCCTCTTTTATTTTGAGAAAATGCTCAAAACAGATAATAAAAAGGAAGTCTGTACAGAAAGTTACTCCACCCTTTCATGTGGAGATAATATTGTAAGTTATACTATATTACTCCTGGAAGGTGAGGGATACTTTGTTATAGAGCAGAGGCTGGATAAGGAGGTATGGATATGATTGATTTCCTCTTAAATGAGGCTGGGTCTAATGTTGTAATAAGAGATAGTTTTGTTCTGTTAAATCTGGAGTTTATTAACAGGAAGGACCTTGATATTCTCCCAAAAGTTGTTGATAAACTTGTATCTACAGAGGATGTTGATACAGCAGTTGTGTATGGAATAAAGGATGAAGTTGTGTATATAGTGGGAAGAGGTGCTGTAAATGGAGAGCTGCGGGATATTATTAATACACATTTCTCTAATTTAGGGAAGGTTAAAGAAACAAATGGATTTACTCTGGCTATGGTGCCTCTAGGCATAGCGGGTATGCTTAGCAGGGAGAACCTACTTCGCCTGATAGACGATATAATGATTAAAGTCTTCTTCCCTGGAGAGGTACCCGATTTTTCCACTGCCTTTGATAGGTTGAATGAGGTAAAACAGCTTGTCACAACTCAGGTTTAATATAAGGGAGTGAAGATTGTGAAGAAATTTGGAAATACTGCACATAAGGTTAATGTGATATTAAGTGTCTTCAAACCAGGTGAAAAGTTAAAAGGCAGGGAGATATGCAGGAGATTGTGCGATAAAGGGTATAGAGCTACTGATGCTCATTTAAGAATGTTTATATACTACAATATGCTTTACAAGCATCTTGAAAAGGAAGAGATTAAAGGTGTTAACCACTACTCTATTATCGGCAGATAACTTTAATAGTGGGAAAAGTTAAAGAAAATCTATGGGAGTTCAACTGGGAGATATTGTAAGGCAGGAGATTATAGACTTTGACTTCTTAAAAGGCAGGGCTGTGGCAGTAGATGCCTTCAATACTCTATATCAATTTTTATCAATAATAAGACAGTCAACTGGCGAACCTCTCAGAGATTCAGAGGGTAGAGTGACAAGCCATCTCTCAGGACTTCTTTACAGAAATGTCAATCTAATCGAGATGGGCATAAAGCCTGCGTATGTTTTTGATGGTAGACCTCCTAAATTAAAATTCCATACAGTGGAAGAAAGAAATAAAAAGAGAGAAGAGGCAAGAAAGAAATGGCATGAAGCTCTCAGAGAGGAGAAGATAGAAGAAGCTAAAAGTTATGCTATTCAGTCAACAAAAATCTCTCATGATGTTATTGAAGAATCGAAGAAGCTTCTTGATTTTCTTGGAATACCTGTTGTCCAGGCACCCAGTGAAGGAGAGGCCCAGGCAGCTTATATGGTAAAGTGTGGAGATGTTTTTTCTGCAGCCAGTCAGGATTATGATGCTCTTCTGTTTGGCTCTACAAGACTTGTAAGGAATCTGACAATAACTGGAAAAAGGAAGCTGCCGAGAAAGAGGATATATGTTACTGTAAAGCCAGAAATTTTATACATTGATAAAATTCTGAAGCGGCTTGAAATTACTCTGGAGCAGCTTATAGATATTGGAATCCTTATTGGTACAGATTATAATCCAGGGGGAGTTGAGGGAATAGGACCGAAAAAAGCTTTGAAGTTAATTAAAAAATATGGTAGTGTTGAGAAAGTTGTGGAAAAAGAGGGTCTCAGTTTAAATTTCCAGGTAGAACCTATAAGGAAAATCTTTCTTTCAATAGAAGTTACACATGATTATTCATTAGAATGGAAGGCACCGGAAAAAGAGGCTGTGATGGACTTCCTTTGTTATCATAGGGATTTCTCGTCTGAAAGGGTTGAAAAAGCTCTTGAAAAACTTGAAGATGCTTATTCTAAAATGAAAAGACAGTCAGTCCTGGACACCTGGTTCTAACGTCCCCTTGTACTTCCTTTCATTCTTCTGTAGTCTTTGAAGGGGAGAACTCTTCCTGAACTCATATCCAGTTTGCGCCAGTGTACAATATGTTCAAGTTCTGATTTAATCCAGGCAAGCTTGTCTTTTTCTTCTTTTTTATCTACCTTACCAATATCGTCATAGAATTCATTGAAGTTTCCGTAGTAGTCTTCAAGTTCCTTATCATCCAGATACTTATTAACAAGTTTTTGGAGTTCCTCTTTTATTCCTTTAATAGTTGTAGTATACTTATTATATTCCTCATCAAGAAATTCACCATAGGCTTTCTTTAATTCCTCAAGAATTTCATCCAGAGTATAAGCACTAACTTTAACCATTTTATCACACATATTAATATATATAATCAGTTATTAATACTTTTGCAAAATATATAAAAGGGTATACGCTCAAATTAATAAGGGTGAGAATATGAAAATAGGGATTGTTGCCGCTGAATTTAACTATGATATTACGTTTGCCATGGTTGAGCTTGCAAAGGAGCATGCTGATTTTCTTGGAGCAAAGGTTGTGAATGTCTTTAAAGTTCCCGGGGTTTTTGATATGCCTCTGGCAGTTAAGAAAATGCTGGAGCTTGAAGATATAGATGGAGTTGTAACTCTTGGTGCAGTTATTGAAGGTCAGACAGAACATGATGATATTGTGATGCAGCATGCATCAAGAAAAATAGCAGATTTATCTCTTGATTACAATAAGCCTGTAAGTCTGGGAATTTCAGGCCCTGGAATGTCCCGTCTTGAGGCGCATCAGAGGGTAAAATATGCAAAACGTGCAGTTGAGGCAGTTGTTAAGATGCACAGACGTCTGAAGGAATTTGAGAAGTAGTCAATCACCCCCGCTAAAAGGGGGCTTGTTCCGTGAGGGCTCAGAGCAATTGGTTGATTAGGAGGCATTGAAAATGCATAAGAAACCGTGTTTACCTGTTCGTGCGAGAAGCAGTGAACAGGTTGATTTCCTGCTGGTTTGGATTGGATAAAATTGTAATTTCTTTTTACAGAGAGGTGAAACAGGGCAATTCCTCCACCCATTGAAATGGGTGGTCTCCTTGCCCAAATATTATGAGCTGAGGGGAAAGTTTTTTATTTTATTGATTCGATTGCTTTAGAGGTGGTAAATGTGAGTGGAGATGTAATTACTCTTACAGATGAAAATTTTGAAAAAACTATAAAGGAAAACTCTTTAATTCTGGTGGATTTCTGGGCTACATGGTGTTTCCCATGCAAGATGATAGCTCCAACTGTCGAAGAACTGTCTGAGGAGTATAAAGGGAGAGTAGCCTTCGGAAAGCTTAATGTTGACGAGAATCAGAAGATTGCAATGCAGTTTGGAGTGACAAGTATTCCTACTCTGATTCTGTTTAAGAATGGCGAAATCGCAGATAAGATAATTGGTGCAGTGCCCAAAGAATATCTCGATTCAAAGATAAAGGAGCATCTCTAGACCTTTTTCATTTTTGCAATAAAGAATCCCTGGGTTGAGTGTTCCCAGGGGTAAAATCTTGATGCTTTCTTTATATCTTTCATCAATGTCTTACCATATGGTTCTGTTATTGCTCTACTACCTGCTTTAACTGTTTGCAGCTCAAGCTGATGTTTTTTAACTATTTCATCTATAATAATCTCATTCTCTTCAGGTAAAAGTGAGCAGGTGGAGTAAACAAGAGTCCCGCTTTTCTTTAAAACTTTAATAGCAACTTCAATAAGATTTCTCTGGGTTGTGGTGCAGCTGGCTAAGTCCATTTTTCCTTTTTTTAGAGCTTCAGGACTTTTACTTGCTGTACCTGTACCTGTGCAGGGCGCATCAAGAAGTACCCTGTCAAATTTTATATTTATGTGTTTAAATTCTGATGCATCTCTATTCACAGCAATAACGTTTTCGCAGCCCATTCTCATTATATTTGATTTCAGTCTTTTCAGTCTTTTTTTATTCACCTCCACAGCTACTATAACACCTTTATTGTCTATCAACTGGCTCAGATAGGTTGTCTTACCTCCTGGTGAGGCTGCCATATCGAGCACAGTTTCTCCCGCCTGTGGGTCAAGAGCTTCACATGCAGCCTGGGAAGCGGCATCATGGAGGAAATAATGGCCCAGAAGATATTCTGGAGTGGCACCCAGAGGAACCTGAGATTTTTCAACAAAGTAGCTGTGTTTTAGAAATGGTATTTTCTTTAACACCACATCTCTGGCTTGAAGTCTTTTAACAAGTTCTTCCTCTTTTATTCTCAGAGTATTAACTCTCAGGCATGGCAGGGGTTTTTCTGTTAGTTTAAAAATCTGCCTCGATGTGAAGAGTTTCATGTATCTCTCCTGAAGAAAGCTGGAAATCATAAAAAATAATTTATCTCCGTAGGATAAGAAACTTATTATGATTGAGGTAGAGATTAAGGTTAAAGCTAATAATCCTGAGAGCATCAGGAAGAGGGTAACAGAACTTAATGGCAGTTTTGTAGCTCTTGAGAATCAGTTTGATATATATTTTAATCACCCCTGCAGAGATTTTGGAAAGACTGATGAGGCTATCAGACTCAGAAAGGTTAACGGCAAGGTTGAGCTTACCTACAAGGGAGAAAAGATAGATGCGGTTACAAAAAGCAGGGAGGAGTTAACTGCTGAGGCAGGTGATTTCGAATCCGTAAGGAAGATACTTATGAGGCTTGGTTTCTCACAGGTTAGAGAGGTTGTCAAGGAAAGGGAGGTTTATTCTCTTGGAGAGTATCTGGTTATGATTGATAGTGTTGAAGGACTTGGGAAATATGTGGAAGTTGAGAAGAAGAGTAGCAGCTATACTCCAGGGGAACTTATAAAATTTATTGAATCTCTTGGTTTAAACCCTGAGGACGTGGAAAGGAAATCATATCTTGAGCTTCTCCTGGAGGGTGATGATGATAGTTAGAACACCTTCGAGAATACACCTTACCCTCATAGACCTTGAGGGTTCTCTGGGCAGGGTAGATGGCGGTATTGGAATTGCTCTTGAAGAACCTCATATACTGCTGGAGGTTGAAAAAACAGATGAATTAGAGATAGAGGGAAGGCTTAAAAATAAGGCTTTATCAGCCGCCAGAGCCTTTCTAAGTCATTATAAAATAAATGGAGGAGCAAGAGTTGCGGTAAAAGAAGCCTATCCCGAGCATATAGGTCTGGGCTCGGGTACGCAGCTGTCTCTTGCTGTAGCCAGGGCTCTTTCAGAGGTTTATGAGATTAAAGCAGACATTAGGGAGCTTGCCTACATTGTCGGCAGGGGAGGGACTTCAGGCATAGGCACTGCAGCTTTTGAGAAAGGAGGGTTTATTGTTGATGGAGGTCATTCAACAGAAGACAAACCATATTTTCTTCCCAGCAGAGCCAGTAGAGTAAAGCCTGCACCTGTTATTCTGAGGAGAGATTTCCCTGACTGGCAGATTGCCCTGATTTTTCCGAAGGAGGAAACAAGAATTTCAGGTAAGACCGAGGTGAATGTTTTTAAGAAGTTCTGTCCGCTGCCGGTGAATCAGGTAGAAAGACTTTCAAGAATAATTTTAATGCAGCTTCTTCCTGCTCTGGTGGAAGAGAATATAGAAAACTTTGGCAGGGCAATAAATTCCATTCAGGAGGTGGGTTTTAAAGCTGTTGAGGTGGGACTCCAGAAGAGGGAGGTGATAGAAACTCTCAGAGCTGCTCAGAAAGCAAGTTTTGGTGCAGGTTTAAGTTCCTTTGGTCCTGTAATATATGCCCTGGTGGATGATAAGAAGAAACTCGAGAATGCTCTCAGGGATAGGGTTAAGGGGATTATTTTCACAAAAGCCAGCAATAAGGGAGCAGATTTTTATGAAGCTTATTAGATTTGAGTACAGAGGCAGGATTTTCCAGGGTGAAGTTGACGGTGAAGAAGTTATAACACAGGAGTATAATTTACCATTGAATCAGGTTAAAATCTTAACTCCGTCTCAACCTTCAAAGATTGTATGTGTCGGCTTGAACTACATGAGCCATGCTGAAGAGCTCAATATGGAGATTCCAGATAAACCTGTTATTTTTCTCAAGCCACCAAGTGCTGCTCTTGAGCATCTTGGGAGTATAGTTTATCCTTATATGTCGAGACGAGTTGATTATGAAGCTGAAATATGTGCAGTTATTGCTAAAAAGGCTAAGAATGTCAGCAGGGCTGAAGCCATGGAATTCATTCAGGGTTACACCTGCTTCAACGATATAACTGCAAGAGACCTGCAGCAGCAGGATAAGCAATGGACCCGTGCAAAAAGTTTTGATACCTTTGCTCCGTTTGGGCCTTTTATAGAAACAGATGTTGATGTTGACAACCTTAAAGTCGAGCTTTATCTCAATGGAAAGCTGAGACAGAGAGGCCCAACCTCTGACATGATTTTCTCAATTCCGGAGATTGTATCATTTATTTCAGAAGTCATGACTCTTTTACCGGGGGATATCATAGCCACTGGAACACCGCCCGGGATTGGTGAATTGAAAGTTGGAGATGAAGTTGAAGTTGTGGTTTCGGATGTGGGCAGGCTGGTTAATTATGTTATCGGAGAGGGTGATAATTCTCGTAGGGTGTCTATATAATTCAATGAAAATCTTATTGTAGTTAAGACAGGCAGATAATTTGAGACTATTTGATAGGATTTTAGAAATTGGTGGAAGTATGAATAATCAAATAGATATAAAGGTCCTCGATAAAGATGGAACAGAGATATTATTAGAGAAGATGGGTAGTATCCTATCAAAATACGAAGAAATTACATTAGCTTATGCTTTCGGGTCATTTCTTAGAGGTGAGTTTAGGGACATTGATATTGCTGTTTTATTGGGAAAGGATTTTGCTCCATACAAAGCTATGAAATTTGCAATGAAAGTCGGGAGAGAGATTGAAAAAGAGCTGGGCTACAGCTATGAGATTGATGTAAAGGTGCTCAACCACTCTCCAGTTCACTTTCAGAATGAGGTGATAAATACCGGCAGGGTGATTTTTTGCAGAGATGAGAAAAAGAGGCTAAAATTCGAAGCAAGAGTACTTTCCAAGTACCTCGACTATAGAAATACAGGGGAATGGTTCAAGCGTATACGGTTGAGGGCTGAACATGGTTGATGAAAGGATTGCAGACCTGCTGGATGAGCTTGAAGAGGCTGTAAAAGACTGGGAGAGATATAGTGCATTTTCACTGGAAGAATTGACTTTAAACAGAGATAAGAGAAATATGGCTCTTCATGCTATGCTTTTAAGTATTCAGGCTTCTATTGACATTTCCAATTATCATATAGTCAAACACGACATGAAGAGACCTTCCACATACAGGGAGAGTTTTGAAATCCTTGCCGAGGAGGGTTTAATTCCAAGAAAGCTGGCTGAAGAACTCGAAGATTTGGCAGGCTTTAGGAATGTGCTGGTTCACATATACTGGAGATTGAATTTAGAGGAAATGTATGGTGTGTTAAAAAATGACTTGAAAACTATCAAGGAATTCATATTTGTTGTTAAAAAAATTCTGAATTGAAAACAGGCAATTGGATTTGTGCGGTGTTTCTGTGTAGAGTGAGCTTTTTACAGGAGTTTCTTCTCTTCAGGTGTAAAAATATCTCTTCTACAAACTTCTTTTCATTTGCAAGTAATTCTTCATCCTCTGATATTACAAGAGTATATTCATAATCCCTAGACAAAATAATACTTTGCATTATTATCCAGAGAAACTTTAAAAACATGGCAGAATATCTGACAGATAATCTGAAAGATGCCATAAGGATTAAATATGTGTTAATTGTAAAGATATATTATGAGAATTAACAGGCGTGGTCAGCTTTTCACCATGGATTTGCTTCTTGCTCTTGTTCCTATAACTATAATTCTTGGTGTTTCGGCAAATGCAATGTCAGGCATGGTAACTTCTGAACAGGAGTATAGCTTTGGCTTTGGCATGAACCGTATTGCTATGGATATGGCATCTGTGGTGTCAAAGAATCCAGACGTAGGGCTTGCAGCGGATATTGATGCTACAGCAGATATTGTGGGTGGTGAAATAATAGAGCAGACATGGGCTGTGGCGCCTCTTTATCAGCCAGGGTCAATACCTATGAATTTCACATATATCAATGCCAGTGAGTGGTGGGTGCCGTTTAAGGAGAATGCTATATCAAGAATAAGCGTGGTTGATGGCAGAAATATTCTGGATGTGGCTACAATGTCAAGAAACATGAATTTAAGCACTGTGGATATAAATGGAGTAAATGCACATCTTCTGAATGCTGCAAAACTTTCAATACTTTCAGGAGGACATCCTTTTAAACTGGCAGTTGTTCCTATAAGAAATAAAACAGCACAGATGAATTTCAATTCTATGGAAAATATTGGGCTATATAACTTTTCTATTGAGAGTGTACCAATCTTACCTTATGCAGAGCTGGGAAACATATCAAAAGACGTATTTGCTGTTCAGATTCCTGTTCTATCCATGTTTGACGAATCTTCAGGTTTGAGCAGATACGACTCATTTAAATCTGATGTGTATAGCGTGCCAATATATACTGATTCTTCCGGTAATGGTGCCGTATTTGTCATATTCGATGACCCTCAGATTATAAACAAATCAGAGATAGGAACAACAGATAGCTTTAATCTGGAGAAGACGGGTCTACCCATGCCTATCACCAATGTAACTCTCAGCAGAAAGAATCCATATGCCAGTGGAAATGATAATGGTGTGTTAAATGGAACAGTTAATGTATATGTAAACTCTATAAAGGTTTTCAATGGCACACTGGATTCAACAGAGAACAAATCAATTACAGAAACTTTCGTACCGGATGTCAACCCTGGTGCAAATATTGTTAAAATAATAGTTGAGAACAGCAAACCAGATGCAAACGGGATGATATTTCTGACAATTCAGTGCTCGGATATGTGGGTCTCACAGAGGATATTTATGATGCCTGCCTATCTAATAGTACTGGTATCGGGAGGCTCTGTCTGACAATGAATAGAGGGTTTATATTTACAATGGATGCAATTCTGGCAATGATACCTCTATTCATTATACTCAGTGCAGTTACAATGTCCCCAAATCCCGGGAATATGCTGAGTCTGCAGGTAACTTCTTCGAAGGACTCTATGGTTGTGGCGAATTCTATGTATGTCATAACCAAGCAGGGGGTTTTAACCGATATAGCCAGAGATATGATTTCTGGTGCTGATTCTGATGCTGCGAATACTGCAGGTAAGTACCTGAATTCCACGTTACCTGAGTATTTCAATTATAAGCTTGATATGATATATCCTAATGGTACTATTCGGAATATCAGTGGCGCAGAGCCACCTGTAGATGCCTCTGTGTCTGTTGCATCGCAGATAATTCCTACATTCCTCGGTGGCGAGGGGTATATGGGGCAGGCATGGTATGTTGGAATTCCACCCTCAATAAATATGGTTGCCGGCAATGTTATGAACGACACAAATGACGATGGTGTTGTGAATGGCAGCGATTTTATATACCTTGGGCAGTGCTCCGGTTCAAGTACTTTTGGTGGAGGTAGGTGGTCTTCTACTTCTTCTACTTCTTCTAGTACCGTCACCTGCACATATGATAGCTCTGAGACTGATTCGAATGGCTGGTATTACTTCAATTTCACAGTCCCTGGAACGCCCATGTTTACAGCTTTTATATTCACTACAAACACCACATACCACAGCTTTAATATAAGTATTAATAACTCAAAAACAGGTAACTGGACTGAGGTTGCAGCTATACCTCAGATATGGTATTCCACACAGGTTGACTTAACAAATTGGACTGTGGGCAATGGGCAGTTGAATTATATGAGAGTAAAAGTATATAATGATAGTAATGTGGTACCTAAATATCCTGAGGCCTACCTCATGGGAAACAGCAAAATTATAAGTATGTACGGTACAGGGGCGAATATTAATGTTGTTGTGAATGATAGCTCCACAAATCCCAATATGAATGATTCTAATTTCACATTGAACCTGAATACACCTGACCCTGCATCTTATGGTAAGCTCATATTCACAAGGTTATACCTGCCTGCTGCCTGGCATACAGGTCAGCTTGAAGTATCGGTGGATGGAAATTTGACGTTTGATACGGGATATGGAGAATATAACTGGGACAATGCTGCCACTCCAGCTATTATAGACCTCACTCAATATCTTCAGAGTCCTGGTACTCATACACTGACAGTGAATAATACCGCTTATCTGGCCGGAGCTGCCTGGCCATGG
>BDTY01000035.1 GCA_002897955.1 archaeon BMS3Bbin15 | reverse complement strand
AGATAAGTTACATAATGCCAGGACGGCGATAGAGAGACGTTTTGGCCTGGATTACAATTATGCCTTGACAATGATGCCACATAAAGGCAAAATATGGGCATACATTTTTATCGGGATGGGGGAGATTCTGCACCAACTTAATGCACTGACTGCATACAAGATTGGAGAACTTAGCCTGATAAGGTCAAGTAGTGCCTTTAGAAGAATTTACAGCAACTTTGATTCAGAAAAAAAACAATGGAATGAAAAAGATGCTTTTCAGAGGATTTCAAGGGGAAAGGTTATTTATGCCTAAAGCTCAGTTTATTTCCCTCTTTTTAAAACTCCTGATTTCATATAGAATCTAATAGCTGTCTGCATTGCCAGTTTTTTGCTATGAGTAACCATAATAAAAGTTGTGCCTTTTTCTCTGTTCATCTTTAGAAATAACTCCATAACCCCTGTCTCACTTTCCTCATCAAGGTCTCCAGTAGGCTCATCAGCAAGGATAATCTCAGGGTTATTCATAAAGGCTCTTGTAATAGCAACTTTTCTCTGCTGTCCCCCTGAAAGCTGATTGGGATAGATATAGATTTTATCTTCCATACCAACCAGCTCCAAAAGTTCTCTTGCCCTTTCATATACATCTTCTGATTTCTTATCAGAGAATATAGTTGGTAGAACCAGATTGTCTATAACATTCAGGGTTGGTATCAGACTTGCAAACTGGAATATAAAGCCGATTTTCTTATTTCTCAATATAGAAAGCTCTTTATCCTTGAGCTGCCATATATCAACGCCGTCAATAATAACCTCCCCATAACTTGGCTTTGTCAATCCACCAATAAGGCTGAGAAGGGTGGTTTTACCAGACCCTGAGTGGCCTAAGATGGAAACAAATTTACCTTTTGGAATTTTAAGATTTACATTCTTCACTGCTTTGGTTTCAACATGACCCTGATTGAAAATCTTTGTCAGCTTATCTGTTCTGATACTAATTTTACTATTACCCATATCTTATTCACCTGCCCTTATAGCCTCATAGGGCTCAAGCTCTGCACTTTTGTAGGCAGGATAAAAGCTTGCCAAACTGCTTAAAAATAGAGATATATCTATTATAATAACACTAATAATAGCTACATACAGAAACGAAGGAAGTATATATGGCATCCTCAGTGATTCCACAAGGTAATTTATGAAAGATAGAAGAAAAGCATAACCAATACCTATACCAATTATACTCCCCAGAGTTGCAAGTATATAAGCTTCGACAATTATATCACCAAATATAAACCTTTTGCTTGCTCCCAGAGCTCTGAGAATTCCAAATTCTCTTTTTCTTTCATTCACAGTTATGGAAAGAATTACAGCCACAAGAATAATGGCAGTAACCCATGTAAATGAGCTCATTATCACAAGCCCCTTTAACAGGGCAAGCATATTATTTTTGGTATTGCCAATAAATTGCTGAGCAGGATATGCTTTAAGCTCAGGGAAATAGAAATTAATTTTCTCAGCAACATTCACTGGAGTGAATCCGGGTTTAATCTGAATGAGATAGGCTGAAACATCACCTTGCTTCAGATTCATATCCACTACATCACTATACTTTCTGGAACGTTCAGAAAGCCAGTATAAAGTGTTTATAGGGATGAAAATAGCCTTATCAAAATATTTAACTCCCGTGGTAGGTATTTTAGCTGCAATTGTGAATGGAACACCATATACTTTGATTTTCGAGCCAGGTATCCAGTCATAGCCGCTTCCTGTTAATATCTCAAAAGGCTCCAGATTTCTCTTAAGCAACTTTTTTATCCATGGCTGGATTATGGGGTCAGTTCCAGGGTCAAAACCTACAATAAAAATTCCAGGCCTGAAACAGCACTTTGCATTGGCTGTCTCTAAGTACACACGTGGAGATACAGTATTAACTCCCTCAATAGCTTTAATTTTTGACCTGTAGGCACTGCTCATATAATATATAGAGGGTTTGCTGGTGAGGAGAGTACCCTGAACCGGGGGTTCTGCCTGAGCAGGTAGAACGACTATATCAGCTCCAAGCTGAGCGATACCAAGTGCAAGACTATTCTGCATACTTAAAAGGAGAATTATAGAGATGAATAGAGTTGCCGAAGATATAGCAATGCCAAGAACAATACCAAGACTCCTGAACTTCCTGGCCTTTATGTTCTGTTTGGCTAAATAAACTATATCTATCTTTTTCATTCTGTGATGTTTCAACTGTCAGTTATAAAAATTTTCTGATTTATCTGGAGAAAAATTAAAGTGCAAGATGTGTATATGATATAGCAGGAGGTTGATAAATATGGCTCAACAACCAGGGGGACAAACCGTAATGAAGGAAGGTACAGAGAGAATCTTAGGAAGAGAAGCGAGGAGAATAAATATTCTTGTTGCCAGAATCATTGCAGAAGCTCTAAAGACAACTCTGGGTCCAAGAGGAATGGACAAGATGCTTGTGGATAGCATAGGAGATGTAGTTATAACAAACGATGGTGCCACAATACTCAAAAAGATGGATATTGAACATCCTGTGGGCAAGATGATGGTTGATATTGCCAAGACTCAGGAAGATGAGGTTGGTGACGGTACAACAACTGCCGTGGTTATAACCGGAGAGCTTCTGAAACGTGCAGAGAACCTTCTCGATCAGAACGTGCATCCAACAGTAATAGCAAGTGGATATCGTCTGGCTGCAGAAAAGGCAAAGGAAATACTTGATGATATGTCCCATGAAATTTCTATTGTAGATATTGATTCTCTGAAAAATGTTGCAATTATGGCTATGACAGGTAAAGGAGCAGAAAAAGCAAAAGATTACCTCTCTGAACTTATTGTGAAAGCAGTGGAGACTATTGCCGAAGAAGAAAATGGAAAGGTTATAATTGACGTGGACAACATCAAAATAGAGAAGAAGGAAGGCGGCGGTATAGAAAATACAGAACTTATTCAGGGTGTTGTTATAGACAAGGAGAGAGTGCACCCGGGAATGCCAACAAAAGTAAATAATGC
>BDTY01000034.1 GCA_002897955.1 archaeon BMS3Bbin15 | reverse complement strand
AACAAGTGTTGGAACTATAAGTACGCCCATACAGTGAGACTTTTTAACCCCTGAGAGACCTGTAAATATACCAATAGAAGTTGCAAGAAAGGCTATAGCTATACCGGTTATACCTGATAATATTGAAATTAAAATCAGCATGAAGGAGACAACAAATACTGAAATCCACCTGTAATTGAAATCACCTATCTTCAGAACAGCAATCTTTGAAATAGTAAGAGTTGCAATAATGGCGAAAAAACAGGAAATCATAAAAAAGAGAATAATAAACAAAAAATTCTCGAAAGTGAAATTTGGGAAAAGTTTTCTCAGACCTATAGATGCCCCGCTCCTTGGATTTCCTATCAGATATAAGGCGAGAATAGAGAATACTGCCGCACCTGTATTAACACCACCATGAGCCACAAGGAAACTTCTGGAATCTCTGTTAAAGAAACCCTTTGTCAGCAATGCACTCTGGGCAGATGTCATTGTATAGTACACAAAAAATCCAAGCAGTCCTGCAACAGAGATAATAAAAGATATGATTAGGAGCTCTCTGTCACCCATTCTTCACCACTTCTAATATCTCAACAGGTTTCGAACCTCTTAAATTGAAAAATCCGCTTTCCACTCTGACCTTAACCCTATCTCCCTTTTTAGCTTTTGCTGTATTCACAACAGGGAAAAGCCCTGGTTTTACTCCTGACAGAAGGTCATAACTTGACTTCACAATGGCAACATTGCCAGATTCCAGGACCTCACCATAAGTATAATTTCTGCCGTATCTTTTCTTAAGGAAAACTGAAAAAGCTACTGCAATTATAAGGGAGAATAGCATTGTATAAATATACCTTCTGTGTCCCTCTACTCCTGAAAATCTGCTGAAAATAAAAATTAAGATGGAAATTGCAAGATACCCCAGAAAGAAGTCTCTGTAAGCATGATAATCCTTATCAAAATTAAGTTTCAACTGAGTAAATATAACATAAAGGGAATATGAGCCACTTATTACAGAAAGAACAAGAGCTCTGGAATAAGAAAGGAAATCAAAAGCACAGGCTGCAACCACCAGAAAGAAGATAAGAGAGGAAATCTGAAGTTTGAGGATAGTATAATCTTTTATTGATACACCTCTTCTCTCAAAAATTGGCAAAATCTTCTCTCTTTCAAAAGTTCTTAACCTTCTGAAGAGCAGGATTATCTTTATAATTACCCCCACAATGTGATAATAAATCCTATCCAGCGTATTAAGTGTGTACTTGCCTATTCTCTCTAATTTCTGCATATTATCACTCAGTTAAAGGTATATCCACATGTAAAATAATAGTAGGATGTATTAACACTGCCAATTATGCTTCCCGGATATCTGCCATTGAAGTTATAGTAAAGCTGCCTGAGAGCCTGGGTGCACACACTGGCTCCCACTATAGTTTTATAATTAGAATTGTCTTTAATATAATCTGGTGCAATTATATGTATTCTGAACATATAACTCTTGAGATTTCCATTTGTTCCCTTATCCACCAGCTCAATCTCCTTAATCTTTATTGCTCCCTCTGGAACATAACTGCTACTGCCTGCCTTGAATCCAAGCGCCCTTAAGGCAGCACCATAGGTTGCACCATCTCTTACTGCTGCTGTAGCTTTGCTCAGCTCAGACTGCTTTGTTATAACCGGAAGCATACTTGTAACTATTAAAAGCATTGCTCCCACAACGATTATATATTCCAGTGCCACCTGTGCCTTTGTATCTGCTCCAGAACTCATTTACTGCACCACATTAATATTGCTTTTATTAGCATAAATTATTACATCAGTGCCATTATTTCTAATAGTTAATTGGGGATAGGCTGATGTTGGGTCCTCTCTGGTAATATTATCTGGTATTACAGGTATGGAGGCATACCAGGATGTTCCCCCCATAGAGGAGAGATTCTTATTTATAACAACTCTCCTTTCTGAATTATTAACAATAATAGGGAGGATAACGCCAGAACCTCTAATTTTTGAAGATGATAATTCACTAAAATTAATTTTATTCTCATTTAGATGTATGCTGAAACCTCTGCCATTTGAATAAACATTGTTGATAGCACTGGCAATAAACTGTCCGGTCATCTTTGCCTCACCTGCAGAACCAACCTCCTGGGCAAGATGAAGTCTCTCAAAGCTAAGATTGATAAGACTTGAAAATACTATCAGGAATATTCCTATCACTACTATCGTTTCAATTGTAATCTGGGCTTTTGTATCACTCTCTGCTGAAAGTGATATTCTTCCATGAGATATTGAAGGCATAAAATGTACCTCTATTTTCAACAATTACAGCATTTCCAGAAGAGTTTCCAAGTACCCACCCGCTGCCGAGTAACTCCTTGGAAATAACCTTTGTTTCATTTTGAATCACAGTTCCATTGCTATTTCTTCTGACTGCCGAAACATCGGCAAAAATCTTATCTCCAGTCGCATCAAGATAAATCTTTGTAGTTCTCTGAATTAACGGTTCGCCTCCAGCCGTACCTGCCGAAGTAAAGCCAGGGATATGAATTACAAGTGACCCTGAACCATAATCTGTTGTAATACTATTTGTTTTCATTGAAATACTATCCAGTACAAACTTCGCATCACTGAAAAGCTGCACATCATTCAAATCCTTTGAGGAACTGAATGTCAGGGGCAGAGAAACGCTGACAAATATCAGCATTATTACTCCTATGACTATAAGAGTCTCAATAGTAATCTGCGCCCTATTCATAATAGTTGGGCAAGGAGACCACCCATTTCAATTGGTGGAGGAATTGCCCTTTTCACCTCTTTAAAAATTATAATTTTAATCCAATCTAAACCAGCAGGTATTTCAATCTGCTCACTTTTCTTCGCACGAACAGGTAAACACGGTTTCTTATGCATATTTAAGACAGGGACTCGTAAGTCCTGTTCACTCTTGCCAGAGTGTTGGTCCTCTTCGGAGCTGTTGTTGGCCTGTACTATGCGGGACACACTGAGAGTTTCCTCTCTGTTTAATGCCTCACTTACAGAGCAGGGGACTTGAGGAGGAGCCCCTGATGTGTTCTGAAACTCTACCAATAACTTCTGCATTCTTCAATGCCTCCTAATTAACCTGTTACCCTTATCCCTCACAGGACAAGCCACCCGTTTTAATGGGTGGTGTTGACTTTAATCACTGAGGTAATATAGTCATATTTATAGTATCTCCATCAATAAGAGTGTTTCCTATGCGAATAACACCCATGGTATATCTGGAATTCTGATTTTCTATTCTCACCTTCCATGTTCCCTTACCGTTTCCATTAAAATAATAAAAAGAATTTACCAGTGTACCATTATTTTTCGCCACACTGTCTATATCTGTGCCAAGAGCGCCTATACCTGTGATATCTGTTTTAATCTCGGTGGGTATTCCATAATTGCTGCTAAAATTAACATAGTATACAAGAGTCCTGTTGAGATAATCTGGATAGGCAGATATACCCCAGTTGCTCATATCAGAAGTTATTTCAACAGTTCTGGTACTTCCATAGCCCTGAGCACCCACAACCTCTACACCAGAGGCTATATTATTTAAATTGCTTTTCATCTCCAGAACAATTGCATTGTCTCTCGAAGCACTGCTGACCTTGAATGCCATGGGTAGAGTTACTCCAGTAAATATAATCATAAAAATTCCAATAATCACAATAAACTCAAGAGTAATCTGGGCCCTTCTATTCATCTATCCCACCATTTGTCTCAGAAGCAGGCTTATATCACCATATATCAGGGATATAATAAAGCCTGCAAGTATTACCGGAGCAAAGGGCATTCTTCTTTTGATTTTTATGCTATCTTCGGTTTTGTTATCTTCCACAAGCTCCTTTAGCTTTTTAATCTCCTTCTTTGAAACCCCGGAAGCTTTTGTTGTCAACACCTGTACTTCTCCTCCTCTCGTTCCTCTGAGTAGCTTCAGTGCCTTTCCGATATAATCTGGCTCTTCCTTTATTACTTTATCATTGCGGATATAAATCTCTTCCGCGGCTATCATACCCTCTTCAAGCTCTGAGATTTTTATTTTTCTTACCAGACCACACTTTCTTACCACAGAAATTAGAGCTATAAGAGCACCTGATATTATGAATATTATTGAGATAAATACATATCTAATAATGATTGATTTTATTGTATAAATATTGGGATTAAGCAAGATATAACTGCTTAAAATAGAGGTTATCAGAATTACTCTCTGCCATCTGCTTTTAATCAGATAAATGGCAATAAAAGAAACAGGAAAAGCGAGGGGGGTTGTCAATTCAGATAAAAGGTAGGATGTAATTATAACAAGAGCACCAAAAAGGAACTTTTTAAAGTCTAGATTTAACTCTGATAGTTTTCCCAGTCTTAAAGTAAGAAACACACCATATATGAATATGGCTGGGAATATTACAAGAAAAGTGTTGATCAAGAAGGCAACAGGAAAAGGATAGAATGGAATGGCAGGAGAAAACCCCAGAAAGTCAGGATAGGCTGGAACAAGAGCTGAAAGAAACATAAATTCCTTTGCATCACCTGCGCTGAAAACTTCCAGTGTCCATAGGAGATAGCTAAGAATAAAAACCACAATAAAAGCCGTTATAGTGGTCATGAATATTGAAATATTTTTATAATATAGAGAATAAATAAAATATCCAGCTAAACCAGATAGCATTAAAGGAAAGGTCAGCCTGTTTGGAATTAACCCATATTTTATGTCAGTGTAACAGGCAATAGCGGCTCCGGCAGCTGCAAGAGTCAGCATTGCTTCATTAAACATTAAGAAAATCCTCCAGTCTTCTCTGCCGCAAAATTCTGGTTCTGGTGAGATACTCATTCATAGGGATTTTAAGTCTTTTAGATATATTGTTTAGGGCTTCATTGAGCGTGTTATACTTATCTGGTTCAGAAGCCATAGCTTTTCTAACATTTTCCCTCACCTCCCAGACACCAACAGGCATTATATAACCCTCATAAATCTCCCTGAAAACAACTGCACAGGCCTGTTTTCTTAGCTTTGCAATAGCTTCAAGAACACCAAAGCGAGCTGCATAATAACCTCCGCCTTCCTGCTCCGCATAATTGCTCCTTCCATGATAGCCTTCATATTCATAGTTTATTGCAGGCTTTTCCATAGCAAGTGTCCAGAGTGTGTTGGGTGCCCATGCTTCAAACTGCTCATATTCCCATTTCCTGGGTAATAGGAGTATTTCAAAGTGATTATCAAGGTAGGTATTGCTATATACTCTGTATTCGTTGATAACAGGGTAATCCTTAATCTCATTTATTATAGCTTTGCCGAGTATGTCATCAGTTGCCGTTATACTCCATCTTGTAGGCACAAGTTTTTTTCTATCTTCTCTGCCAAGGACACCTGAAGACAGTACCTTGGTTACATAATATACATCATAGCCAGATTTGAATAAAAGCATTGCAGCCTCTGTGGAGCTTATTTCATCTCCAACAATAGAGTCCACCTTTTCGGGTATCTTCGTGTTACCGGCAATATCAAATTTTTTAATCAGGCCAACAGGACCCTGAGGCTGACTCACAGTGGAAAAGCTGACGGAAAAGCTGGGCTTTCTTTCAAAGCTTATCTCTGTGTAGGCTGGCTTCACTGATAGAGCGATTTCCTGGGATTTTTCAATCAGCTTTGTCTTTTCTTTAACACTTTGCCTGCTCTTTGAGCGTACCAGTGTTGAGCGTAACTTTATTATCTCATTGAAATCAAAGCCATACCACCTGTTCGGGTTATCGCTTATTTCCGCAAGCTCAGGCTCAAGAGTTGTTAAAGGGCCTATAAAAACATCGGGATAACCTCGATGGCCCACAAATATACCGGGTGACGGACCATAAATGTCTTCCTTCAGCTTATCCTCGAGGGGTGATTGAATTTTCAGCTTTGCCAGCAGGGGACAGCTTGGTCTTCTACATAGCAGCCTTGAACTCTTGCATCTGAGGCAGAGCTCCTTGGACATTGGCCTCAGCTTATTTATGGCTTTAACAATCTGGCATTTATAATCAGGCATGATATGAATATATGAATCATTCCTTTTATCAAATTTATGGCAATAAAACCCACCTTTTTTAAGGGTGGGATGAATTGCTAATTTCCATCTTTTTTAAATTGGATTCCTTTCCCATATTTTACCAACTCCACTTTCTTAATATTTACATTAATAATCTTATTTGCTTTAGTTAAAGATATTAGTCTAACCCATTTACCATAATTGAATACTCCTTTTACTCTGAATAAATATTTAATATATTTTACTAAATCGCCAGGCTGTAATTTATATCTCTGTCGTCTGATAGCAGGTTTAAAACCTTTTCTATTTGTCTGAATACTCCTATTATTCCTTCTGGTTTGTGTGGTCATATATGGTACACTTCTGCTCTGGGTTGTTCCACCAGCAATTACAAAAGCATCATTTACATGAGATTTTTCCAATTTCATCTTAATCCTGTCATGTTTTGTAATATAGCCATAAGTCCATGCACACTTCAGAGTATTTACCAGTCTCCATCTTACTATATTCATAAATGTAGCTGATTTTAGTGTTTGCTTTGCTTTTTTTTGTTTTAAAAATATTCTTGCTTTTCTTGGTGTTGTAGGCATCAAAGGTTGTTTGTGCATATTTATGACAGGAACTCGCAAGTCCTGTCCACTCCTGCCAGAGTGTAAGTCCTCATCGGAGCTGTTATCAGCCAGTACTTTGTAGGGCACATTGAGAGTTTCCTCTCTGTTTAATACCTCACTTACAGAGCAGAGAACTTGAGGAGTATTCTCTGGTGTGTTCTTGAACTCTATCAATAACTTCTGCATATATAATGCCTCCTAATCAACCAATTGCTCCTGCCCCTCACGGGACAAGACGTGCTTTAGCCGTGGGTGACTGACCACTTTTCAAAAACTGAAATCAGCACCTACCGATGCAAAGTGCATTCTATCACCATAGATTGCTTTTAGCCGGGATATAACATCCAAGCCTGTGCAGTGGTTTGGTGCAAGAAACTTCAAATCGAGTTTTTTCAGGTATTCAAGAGTTTTAATTCTATTTTCTTCATTGGAAAGCCCTATATGGGTCCCACCGATAATTCCATAAATATTATCCACACCGGTTACTTCTTTTGCATGTTCAAGAATATTTATCACTCCGGCATGGGCACATCCAGCTATAACAAGAACACCTTCCTCCAGAACAGCATAGAGGCTAAAGTCATCTCTGAAGCTGTCAATCTTTTCCTTCTGGCCGTCAAGTACATACAGATTCTTATCCTTACCTTCGAAATCTGTCCTTCTGGGAACCTCACCGCTTATCCATAAATTTTCTGTAATTTCAAGTGGTTCAACAACAGGTATAAATCTGGCTCCTATACTCTCAAGGTCTTCCCTCCTGAAGGGCATGCCAATATACCTGTTGAAAGGCTTTTTTCCATATCTTGATATAAATATTTCCGGATGAGAGTAAATATCAATACCACCCGAAGCTTCAACAACAGCTTTGAGTCCACCAGTATGGTCATAATGTCCATGGCTTATTATTATTCCATCAAGGCTTCCCAGGTCTATATTCATAGCAATGATATTATCAATAATTCTATGGCTCTGCCCGGTGTCAAAGAGAAAGCGTCTGCCATTCTTCTCAATGAGAAGGGAAAGTCCGTGTTCACCGCATGTATTTATGGGGTTAATAACACTGTTCTCCATCACCACTTTGATTTTCATCATATCACCTCAATAAGCCCTCATTAGAATATGAGTAAACTAACATTTATAATATATGGTGGTGGTGGTAAGCGGGGAAAAGTATTTTATGAATGTCAAACAAACTATTATTAATGTTCGGACTTCAGACTATCCCTTTTGAAATTAGCCACGATGGGTTATTTTTTTCTGTAAAAGGAGATGAAAAGAGGTTTTTTTACAAAAGGAAAACTCCGGGAGAGGATGTGGATAAGATTCTTCTGCTCGAAGAGAGCAAGCTTCTTATTAATCCTGTAGAACCCGTAAATAAACCCAGAAAGATAACTCCCAATCTTCTAATAAAGTTTGAAAAAAGTATTGTAGTGGGTTCCAGGTCCACCAAAAAAATTTATGTCAAGTTTCCGGTTGAAATCGGTATTTTTATTCATGGCTCGAAATATTCAGAAAACATTGATATTTTTACCCTTGCAAAGCAGAAATATACTCTTTACGGAGACATAAGAAAGGGTGTTATATGTAAATACTACAGAAGCGGAGTCTATTTCTCCATACCTTCTTCAGACCCCCTGCAGGAAGGAGTTATGGAACTTATTATAAGAAATACGACTAGCGGTGTGATGGAGATAACAATGGCGGTCTTCAATCCTTATGGCATGAGAATATATTATAGTGACGATATGGTGTCCATGAGGGCAGAAATGAAGATATTGAGCGAGACAGTGGCTGAAACAGATTTTGTGAATTCACCCCTTAAAAAAGGCATGAAAAAATCCATCAAACTCTATACTGCGAGAAAGCTGCCGGGAGTATCGTCAAAATTTACTATGGAGGCAGGCCTGTGATTCTCGATATACAGGTATTTGGTATTTCTGTCTTCAGTCTTGCAAAAGTTGTTTTGATTATGCTGGTTTCCGTTCTGTTTGCCAGAGGAATAAGAATCAATATGAAGAGGTCTCTTAAAGATAGAATCAAGAAAGACCATCTGGATATCCTTACAAAATCTGTTTACTATGGCATAATTCTCCTGGGACTGCTTTCTGTGCTTCCTATACTCGGCTTTAACCTCTCAGGCATTCTGCTTGCAGGCGGAATCGCTGGATTGACAATAGGTTTTGCCAGCCAGAAAATTGTGAGTAATCTGATATCTGGAGTCTTTTTAATGATTGAAAGGCCTATTAAAGTGGGTAGTCAGGTAAATGTGAAAGATGTTTCTGGTTATGTTGAAGATATAAGCATAATCTCCACAATAATTCGGACATATGGCGGTCTTTATATAAGGATACCAAATGAAACAGTCTTCACAAACATTATAACGAATTATGTGGCCAATGTAGCGAGGCGATTTGAATATGTGGTGGGGATAAGGTACAGGGATAATGCTGATAAGGCCATCGAGATAATAACAAATCTGATTGAGGAGCATCCTCTTGCCCTAAAAAATCCGCAGCCAGCTGTTTTTGTTAATGACCTGGGAGATAATGCTGTGAATATAAGTGTGAAGATATGGGCACCGGCCACCGAATGGTATGGAGTAAAGATGGAGCTTTTGTGGAAAATAAAAAAGGAGCTGGAGGCACAGGGTATAGGAATCGCCTTCCCCCAGCGTGTTGTATGGTTTGCCAACACTTTGGAAAAGCACGAAATTGAAGATAAATGATGGGCTACCTTATCCCATTTGCGTCAGAATTCCTTATGAATCTAGAGGTATAAGCTGGAAGAGATTCCAGCAATGTTTGCAGATAATGAAAAAGTTTAAAAACAGATTAAAATAAATTGCTTTAAGATGGTTAATAAAAATATAGCTGCCATAGGCTCTGCAGTTTTTCTTACTTTACCCTGGATTATTATCAGGTTTTCTGGTTTCTCATTAACCCCTCCTCTGGCAGCCTTTTTATCAGGTGTTGCAATAATTGGTGCTGCCTTTCTTTTAAGCTGGGCTGCAGAGACCAGTGAGATAGATGTGCCCAGGTCAGCTTCCCTTGCCTTTGTTGCTCTGATAGCTGTTATGCCTGAGTATGCTGTGGATATATATTTCACCTGGCAGGCTGGTCAGGCGCCTCAGAGCCCCTATGTTCATTATGCTGTTGCTAATATGACTGGTGCAAACAGGCTTTTGATAGGCATAGGCTGGTCTATGGTATTCCTTCTGGCAATTTTCTGGAAAAATAATACTGATAAGAAATTCGTTGAACTGGATAAATCCATAAATCTTGAGATTTTATTCCTCCTCGCAGCCACATTATATGCCTTCACTCTATATTTCAAATCAGATATATCCATTTTTGACACTTTGATTTTTATTTCTCTATATATAGCCTATATTATTCTGGCTATGCGCTCACCACATGAAGAACCTGAGCTTGAAGGAGTCCCCAGTTTTCTTGCATCATTTGGCAGCTTAAAAAGAAAGCTTTCAGTCCTTCTATTTTTTGTATTTTCAGGCTTCATAATATTGATTTCGGTTGAATCCTTCTCAGAAGGGCTTATAAAAAGTGCATCTCATTTAGGTATAAATCCTTTTCTTATGGTGCAGTGGGTAGCTCCTCTCGCGAGTGAGTCGCCAGAGCTTATTGTTGCTGCCTATCTTATTAAAAGAGCAAGGACAACAGCTTCTCTGAATGCATTAATTTCTTCAAAGCTGAATCAGTGGACTCTGCTTATAGGCACAATACCGGTAGTTTATAGCCTTTCTCTTGGCGGTATTGGAGCCCTGCCACTTGACCACAGGCAGAGTGAGGAGCTTCTTCTCACGGCAGCCCAGAGTCTTTTTGCCATTGCTGTAATTCTGAATCTCAGGGTATCTGTTCCGGAAGCACTTTTAATTCTCGCCCTGTTCCTTGTTCAGTTTTTCATTCCGGGTGTTGGGGGAAGAGTTGAGCTCTCTGTTGTGTATATTGTTCTTTCTCTGATACTGTTTATATGGAGGAGGGAGTATCTGATAAAGGCTTTGAAGGGATTTAGCCTGTAATTTCTGGTTGATGCGGAATATTAATCGAGTTCATCCGGGTCTGTTATCCTTCCGGTAACTGCACTGGCAGCAACAACCTTTGGATTTGCAAGATAGACTTCGCTATCCTTGTGCCCCATTCTTCCGATGAAGTTTCTGTTGGTTGAGCTTATTGCTCTCTCGCCTTTTGCAAGCACACCCATATAGCCACCCAGACATGCTCCGCAGGTTGGTCCTGAGAAGAAAGCACCTGCTTTTATAAAGATTTCTATAAGCTTTTCATTCAGAGCCTTTTCATACACATCCTGAGTTGCTGGCACAATTATCATTCTTACGTTGGGGTGCACCTTTCTGTTCTTCAGAATATTTGCTGCAACTCTCAGGTCTTCAATTCTTCCATTTGTGCAGGAGCCAAGGTATGCCTGCTCTATTGTTATATTCCCAAGCTCACTTGCGGGAGATGTGTTACTGGGCAGGAATGGTTTTGCTACAGTTGGTGGAATATCCTCAGCATCATATTCAAAAACTTCAGAGTACTCTGCATCTCTATCAGCATAGACTGGTTTATAATTGCCTTTTACTCTGCCCTCAAGATATCTGAAAACTGTATCATCAGGAGGTATAATTCCTGCCTTTCCTCCAGCTTCAATTGCCATATTTGATATACTTATCCTGTCTGCAAGGGGTAGAGTTTCAATAGCAGAACCATAGAACTCCATGGCTTTGTACAGTGCTCCGTCCACACCGATATCACCGATTATGTGAAGGATTATATCCTTGCCCATGACGTTTTTGCCAGCTTTTCCTTCGACTACGAATTTCTGAGTCTCGGGTATTCTGAACCACAGCCTTCCGAGAGCCATGGCCGAGGCTGCCTCGGTTGACCCCACACCTGTGGAAAAGGCACCCAGAGCACCGTAGCTGCAGGTATGCGAATCTGCCCCTATTATGAGCCTTCCGGGGGCAACAAAACCCTTTTCAATCATGAGCTGATGACACACACCACTCCTTCCAACTTCAAAGTAGTGGGTTTTGTACTTTCCTGCAAATTCACGCATGGCTTTTGCCTGCTCTGCGCTTGGTATGTCTTTATTGGGAACATAATGGTCAGGGATAAGAACACTCTTCTCTCTGATAGGCTGTGCCTTTTTCCCAAATTTTCTGAAGACATCAAAAGCAGGAAGTCCTGTTACATCATTTAACATGACATAATCTACTTCAGCATCTACAATTTCACTAGGTTCCACTTTCCTTTTTCCAGCTTTATGTGCAAGAATTTTTTCAGTAATAGTTGCACCCATACTAATCCTCCAGTTGTAAACGTTAATTTAAATACTATGGTTAAAGTTATATGAAAGATATTAACATGGAAAAAACGGAGAATGTCGAGGGCTTTGAAAAGGTGAAGATTGCAGGGGTATTTATGTCTTCATTGCCTGAGGGTGCTTCTCCTGTTGTTTTTCTCGAGAACGAAGAGGAGAAAGTTTTGCCTATTTATATTGGAGCAGCTGAAGCCTTCTCAATTCAAACTGCTCTTGAAGATATGCCTTATCCAAGGCCACTGACTCATGACCTTGTACTTAAGATTCTTGAGGGGCTTGATAGCAGTGTAGAGAAGGTTCTGATAGATGACCTCAATGATGGCATATTCTTTGCAAGGCTTATAATCAGGAAAAATGGGGGAGTCTTTGAGTTTGATGCAAGGCCAAGTGATAGTATAGCCCTTGCCGTGAGATGCAAAGCCCCGGTTTATGTATCAAAGGATGTTATGGAAAAAGCTTCAGTGGGCAGAGACGAATACAAGATAGACGGGAAGTAATTTTTCATATAATTTTACAGCTTTATTTTGAAATATGTACCGCATACTGGATAATTGTGGATAATGGGTTTTCCAAAAAATAAAAAATTAGTTTTTATACGGAGGAATTACTTCTCCTGAGGTAGGGTCTTTACTATAATCTGTGTAGATATTTTTAACTTTTAGATACTCTTCTATTCCAACTTTTGAGTTCTCCCCTGCCTGCCCTGAAAGTCTAAATCCTGTATGGTATCCCTGTGTTGCTTCCGGTCCTGGCATATTAATATACAGTTCTCCGAACTTCATCTCTCTAGCAGCTTTTATGCCCAGGCTCAAATCTGAAGTAAACAAATATGAAGCCAATCCATAATCAGAGTCGTTAGCTAATGTAATTACTTCATCAAAATCGTGCACTTTCATAGCTCCTATAACCGGGCCAAAGATTTCTTCTCGAAACACTGTCATGTCCTGCGTTACATTTTCTAAGATTGTAGGCATATAGAAAAATCCACCTCTATATTTACCTTCTAAGTCTGGTTTTTTACCACCGTATGTTACTTTAGCACCCTGAGCTACCGCCTGCTCTACATAGCTTTGAACTTTCTCTACCTGTACTTTGTTTATAAGTGGTCCCATATCGCTTTCTCTGGGTTCACCCAGCTTGAGCGTTTTTGTCATGTTAATGAAAGTGTTCATAAATTTGTCATACACCTCTTCATGTACATAGAGCCTCTCTGCAGCAACACAGGACTGTCCGGCATTCCAGTATTTTGCCCACATTAAAACTTTCGCTGCAAGCTCTATATTTGCATCCCGCCAGACTATAAATGGTGCTTTACCACCCAGTTCAAGGATAAGTTTCGCCATGATTGAAGATGCAGACTTCATAATTAGTTGCCCTGTTCTTGTCTCACCTGTTAAGGTAATCAATGATACTCTTTTATGGGATGTTAGATGGTCTCCAATTACGCTACCTTTTCCTGTTATCATGTTAAGAACTCCTTGAGGTAGTCCTGCTTCTTGAAATATTTTCACTATCCAGGCTGCTGTAAAAGGCGTGTCTGAGCTGGGTTTTAAAACTACAGTATTTCCTGTAATTAATGCCGGGCCTATCTTTCTCACAGTCATGGCTGCAGGAAAGTTCCAGGGGATAATAGCTACTACCACTCCATATGGAACTTTATATTGATAGATTATGCGCTCGAATTTTGTACCTTCTACTACCTCTCCTGTTATTTTTCTTGCAAACTCTGCATAATATTGCAACTGGTCTATTACCCCTTCCACCTCCTGATACGCTTCCTTTTCAGGTTTACCTACTTCATCCATTAATATTTCTGCAAGTTCTTGTTTTCGATAAGTTATAAGTGCAATTGCCTTGTATAAAAACTTAGACCTTTCTACAGAAGTTAGCCTTTCCCATTTTTTTTGTGCTTCATAAGCAGAATCTACAGCTCTGTCTACATCCTCTTTTGTAGCTGCTGGAAACTTCCCATACACTTCCCCTGTTGCGGTTTTTAGCTTTGTGAGATATTCTTTGGTGGATGGTTCTACCCATTCACCATTTATATAAAGTTTAGAAATTAACATATTAGAAAAGTATACTCACTATTATTTAACTGTTTTTCTAATCAGATAACCTTTTTAAAATTCAGAATAGATATGTTAATTACGTTGTATACTTTTTTGATGTTTTGTAATATCCTATCACTTATAAATTTCTGATTAGAATATGTAGGTACATTTTGCACAACGTATCCTTCAAGAAAGCTCACTGCCTTCAGGCATGGGTAGTTCACAATACTCTTTGAAAGATATATCTACTCAAGACATTCGTCAAGTTCTCTCTTAATTCTTCTAATATCTCTTTCAAGATTCGATAGCAGCTCCTCTGCCTTTTCTGTTATTACAGCACCTGAGGATGAGGGTTTGATTATTCCCTTCTTCTCAAGAATTCTCAGGGAGTACCTTACTTTGTGCTGGGGAAGCCCGCTTATATCTGAAAGTTTTATAATCCCGACTGGCTGAAGCTCCTTAACCAGCCTTAGGATTGTCACATGACGTTTGATAAGTTCAATTTCCTCCTCGAGACTTGAAAACATCTTTTAACCCCTAAATATTTTAATACAAGAAGTTATTAACTCTCAATAATATTTAATATTAGTGGATTGATGATTGATATGAGAGCATTAATATATGAAGCTGCAGGTGTGAAGGGAAGGGTAAAGGCACCTCCCTCGAAGAGCTATACTCACAGAGCTTTTGTAATCTCAGGTCTTGCTGATGGAAGCTCAAGAATAATTGAGCCTCTTCTGTCAGATGACACCCTTGTAACTTTAAATGCTATGAAAGCCTTTGGAGCAGAAGTTGAAAGGCAGAAAAATGAGGTTTTAATCAGAGGTACTTCTGGTAAGCTGAACTCACCTAGGCTTATAGACTGTGGGAATTCAGGCACCAGTCTGAGACTGTTAACAGGTGTTTCTGCTCTTGACGGCGAGGTTACTCTTATAGGTGATGCATCACTCCAGAGCAGGCCTATTCAGCCACTTCTTGATGCTCTAGCTCAACTTGGTGTTAACTCTGAAACTCTTCAGGCAGGTGGAAGACCTCCTGTCAGGGTTTATGGTAAGGGGGGCAGGATAAATAATGGCAGGGTTAGAATAAGAGGTGATATGAGCTCTCAGTTTATCTCCTCTCTTCTTATAATATCACCTTATGCGGAAGAGGATGTGATTATAGAGATAACCACACCTTTGAAGTCACAGCCCTATATTGATATAACCCTTGGGATGATGAAAAGCTATGGTGCCGGGGTTGAAAATATAAACTACAGGAAATTTATTGTCTCTTCTTCCAGATATAAAGGAAGAGAATTCAAAATAGAGGGTGACTACTCCTCGGCAAGCTATTTTATAGCTCTTGCTGCTATGAGCAGAGGTAGAGTAGAGGTGGAGAATTTACATTCTGATTCTCTTCAGGGCGATAGACGTATTTTAAGTATTGTCGAGGAGATGGGTGCAGAGGTTGAAATCGGGAAGAATATGATAGCTGTTGAAGGGAGAAAGCTTTCAGCTATTGAGGTTGACCTTGGCGATACTCCTGATTTGCTTCCAACTGTTGCTGTTCTTGCTGCAGTGGCAAGGGGAAAGAGTATAATTCGCAATGTTGAGCATGCAAGATACAAGGAAAGCGACAGAATACATGCCTGCGCTAGTGAGATAGTCAGGTTTGGCTGTAGGGTTGTGGAGAGGAGAGACGGACTGGAGATTGAAGGGAAGGAAAAGCCGAGAGGTGCCAGGGTTAAGAGCTACAATGACCATAGAATGGTGATGGCTCTTTCTATTCTTGGTCTTGTAAGCAGCGGTGAAACGGTAATAGAGGATGTTGAAAGTGTTGCCATATCCTATCCAGAGTTTTTTGATGACCTTAAAGAACTTGTTGGAGATAGAATCAGATTGTCCGAGGTATGAGAATTATACTCCAGAAATTTAATCAGTGCAACAAGGCTATTATTATAAGGCACATCTATACCATGCTTTTTCCCGAGCCTTGCTATAGCACCGTTTAAAAAGTCAATCTCTGTCTTTCTTCCCTTTTCAATATCCTGAAGCATGGAGCTTTTATGTTCTCCTGTAGCTGGTAAAAGCTTACTGAAGAAAAGGTTTAAAAGCCTCTATTATAACATGGTTCATCAGCTCTACAGTTTGCCTGACTTCTCCCAGTGTGCCATATCTTACTCTGAGTATGGCCGACAGTGGATTCAATGCTGAGTTGTAGAATAGCTTCATCCACTTATCCCTTATAACATCGCCGGTATATCTAACAGGAACCCCTGCTTTCTTCAGGGCTTCGGCAAGTTCCTCAGCTTTTCTGCTCTTTCCTGCAAGTCCTCCGATTTTACGATATTGTGAGCGGGAAAGCCCACTATCTTTAGTGGTGGGATGAGAGCGAACAATATTTAATTGTCACCAAAATAGCCATATATTAGTGACATATATTTGTAATTGGTGGCTATCAAAAGATGGAAAAGAGGAAAATTATATTAACATACAAGATTAGGCATCATCGCAATTTTGAGCTGGAACTTTCAAAGGCAAGGCAAGTAGCAAAAATCGCATTAAAAACAAGAACAAGGAGTTCTGCTGATGTCAGACATATTGGTCTCAAGTCAA
>BDTY01000033.1 GCA_002897955.1 archaeon BMS3Bbin15 | reverse complement strand
TCTCAGCAGGTTTTCTGACATTGATAGGTTTATTGAACCTGATTATCTTCTACAAATTATGGAAGGTTTTTAAGAATTATAGGGATAACGGTGTTATAGACGATGAACACATTGAAAACTTACTTAATAAACGTGGATTGATATCAAGAACATTACGTTTTTTCTATAAGCATATTGACCGTAGCTGGAAAATGTACCCGGTTGGTTTTCTTTTTGGTCTGGGTTTTGATACAGCAACAGAAGTGGCTGTATTAGGTATTTCAGCAGCAATGGCACAGAGTGGTCATTTACCTCTATGGGTTATCATGATATTTCCGCTTCTTTTTACAGCAGGCATGAGTTTAATGGATACATCAGATGGTGTTGTAATGCTAAAGGCTTATGATTGGGCTATGGTGGACCCTATACGCAAAGTTTTTTTCAATATGACAATAACAGGTGCATCTGTGGTTGTGGCACTACTTGTTGGAACTATCGAGTGGATAGAAGTGCTATCTTCCCAATTGAACCTGAGCGGCGGCTTTTTTAAATTTTTAGACACTCTGGATTTTGCTGTTTTAGGTCTTATCGTTGTAAGTTTCATGCTTGTTATATGGCTTTTTGCATATCTATATTATAGCAAAGTATTAAAGGGAAGGCCTGTAATTGAGTAGTTAATTTTTGTATGATATTTGCCCTGAACCAACACCATGGTTCATGAATAATATTATTGTTTTTCTTTTTTCCTGTTAAATATCCTCTCAATCTTTAAAATTATAAACTTCAGGAGTAATATCATTAAAGGCATAGTGGGGGTGACTTGCCACAGGGGTTGCTTTAGATTAACTTAATAGGTAACAGGTGTTAACTCATTGGTAAAGTATATATGCTCCAGTTTTAAGTTCTAAGCGGTGATGGTTATGCTAAAACGTGCTGTACTTTTCTTTGTTGTGCTTCTAGCATTAGGTTCTACCTATGGTCTAGTTCAAAATTGGAATAACAGTTATACCGGTGATAACTCCACATACTTACCCGTTCCGGTAAATACCTCTGTCAATTTCAGCATTTCTCTCAATCAGAGTCAGAATGTCACCTGGTTTTTAAACACTACTTATGAATCCCATGATAGCAATGTAAATTCAAGCAGTTTTATCTATAATTTCACAGGTGCTGGCACCTATAAAGTAGATGCCAACTCTACGTATCTGAATGTATCAGAAAACGTACCGTGGCTGGTTGATGTTTATCAGCCTCTCAATATAGTATCCTACTTCAACAATGTTACTGACTCAAATTCTACAACTTTCAATTTAAGCTGGGGTAAGAGTGTTTATTTCAATGTAAACAGAAGTGGAACAGTTGTTAATGAGTTCTGGGTTGTTAATGGAACCCTGGCGTATAATGGGAGTACATTCATTTTCTCTCCTGAAAAGTATGGCTGGTATAATATAACCTATATTCTTAATGGGAAAAACAGCAGTAAGACATTAAGCTGGGGTGTCGAGGTATACCTTAAGGTTACAGATGCTCTCAACAACACATTAATATTCTATACCCCTCCCACAAGGATAGTCACACTGGCGCCGAGTGTTACAGAAGACCTCTTTGCTGTGGGTATGGGTAAATCTCTGGTTGGAGCAGACCCTTACTCAGATTATCCTCCTGAAATTTCTACAATGAATATAACACGGGTTGGTGGACTTACGTACGGTATAAAAACAGAGGTTATAGTAAACCTCACGCCGGACCTTGTGATAGCTGCCAAAATCAACCCTATAATGAAAATAAATAAACTCAGAAGTTTGAATATAACTGTCTTAGCCACCAAGTCAGACAATATATCTGAGATAATGAGCAATATACTTACTATTGGTAAGATTGGTAATAAACTTGCCCTTGCCAGGAATGTTACCCGGAATATGACACAGAGAATAGACAAGGTGGAGAGATTTTCTTCTTCCCTTAGTAGTATCAGAAAACCGTCTGTATTTTTTGTTGTCTGGTATCCTTCTCTCTGGACAGGAGGAAAAGGGACTTATGTAAATAACCTGATAAACATGGCAGGCGGCGTGAATGTGGCAGGAGGTCTCGACGGGTGGAAGATAATTAACAAAGAGGTGCTTATTTCCAAGAACCCGGATATTATAATATGCTCAGGTGGCATGGGTGCTACAGTATGCAGCAATATAAGTAAGGATTCTGTACTCTCGAATCTTAAGGCAGTTAAAGACAATAAGATGTATGTTGTGCCTGACCCGAATATTGTAAACAGGCCAGGTCCCAGAATAGTTGATGGTCTTGACTTTTTCTATAATATTATTAAACAAAACCTGATACCTACTCCTCCAGAGAACACAATCTTCACCGGGAAATTCCAGGATAAAAGTGAAATCAGGGAAAAATTATCAAAGATTCTCACATATAAACCAGTGTTTGAGGTTGAAAACAGTATGGCAGTTGCTCCACTACTGCTCTCGAACAGATTTCCAGTCATTCCAGGTGTTGTGAAAAAGAAAGCCACCAGACTGGAAATTAAAGATGTATATCGTTATGCTGCAACAGTGGCTCTATCCCATTACTTCTTTGCAAAGGAGGTTATAATTGCCAGAGGAGACCTTGATGTTGATTCATATGCGGCTATAAGTCTGGCAAAGAAAAAGGGTATTCCTATACTGCTTACAGGTTCACAGCAACTTCCACAGGTAACCCTCAATGCTATAAAGGACTTAAAACTGAAAAAGATAATAATTGTGGGCGGGAACAATGCTGTTGGAAATGAAGTATCAGAGGAACTATCAAAATATGCAGAAACAGAAAGGATAGGAGGAGCCACCAGGGTTGAAACCAGTATAGATATTGCAAAGAAGATGAAGCCTGACAATGTTATAATCACAGACTATAACTCAAGCACAGAGGCAGCAGTTCTATCCAGCTTATATAAGGTGCCAGTGGTATATGTAAGTCAGAACAAGCTGAATCTCGTCATAGATTTTCTTAAGGCATATAAGCCTAAAGTCCTCTTTGTAGATGTGAGTCCATCGGTGAAAAAGAGGATAGAGGATGAGATATAAATTCCTTTTTCTTTTTTTACTGGCTATTGCTGCACTGGTTTTCTGCCTCGAAGTTGTTATAGGTCCTGTGAAGATATCTCTAACTGAAATAATAAAGGTGCTCCTGGGAAATTCTACTGGCAAATACGATATAATTATTAAAGAGTTAAGACTTCCGAGGGCTGTTCTTGCCTTCACCGTTGGTTTTTCTCTCTCTACAGCAGGAGCGGTGTATCAGGGGATTTTTAAAAACCCTATGGCTGACCCCTATGTTCTTGGTGTAGCCTCTGGTGCTGCTCTCGGTATGAGTATAGGCTTGGTCTATTTTCAGAGTTATTATTTAATTCTTGCATTTATTGCTGCCCTGATAACATTATTTTTGGTTTATAGTATAGCATCACATGCTAAAGGAGGTTTGCCAACAAATACACTTCTGCTTTCGGGAATAGCAATTTCTCTGCTATTCTCTTCCCTAACCGCTCTTATATTATACCTAAATTCAAAGAGTGCAGCAATGATTCTATTCACTCTTATGGGAACAATCTCAAATGCAAACTGGAGTCAGGTAAAGATATCTCTATCAATTTTTCCAATATTTTTTCTTATCTATATATTCTCAAAGGAATTGAATATACTGACTCTGGGAGAAGAAAATGCAAAGGTTATGGGTGTTGATGCAGAAAAGTTTAAAAAGATTCTTCTGGTTCTATCTACCCTGATTACCAGCATATCGGTAGCTCTCTGTGGGATTATAGGTTTTGTGGGTTTAATAACTCCTCATATGGCAAGACTTATGGTGGGGCAGAATTTCAGATATTTACTCCCTGTATCTGCCGTTCTTGGAGCGATATTAATATTAATTGCAGACATCTTAGCAAGAACCATGATTTCACAGGCAGAAATTCCAATAAATATAATAACAACTCTTTTTGGCGTGCCGTTTTTCCTTTATCTTCTGACAAAAGGTGGTAAAAAGCAATGATAAAGATTGATAATCTTGATGTATCCTACGATACCCTGAAAGTGCTGAGAGATATTTCCCTTGAGTTTAAAAAAGGTAGTTTTGTTGGAATATTGGGGCCAAACGGGGCAGGAAAGACAACTTTTTTAAGAGCTATAGCTTCTCTTATACCTTTTGAAGGAAATATTGAAGTTCTCGGGAGAAATCTTAAAGACATACAGAGGAAGGAGATTGCGAGATTAATATCTATGGTCCCCCAGGATTTTCAGGTGGACCTTGAGTTCAAGGTTATTGAGATTGTACTCATGGGCAGATACCCTTACCTCAGGCTATTTGAATTTGATGGAAAAGAAGATTATAAAATTGCAGTTGAATCTCTGGAAATAACTGGTTCAGGGCACCTGAAAGACAGAATGTTTAAGAATATGAGTTCAGGTGAGAGGCGGATGGTGCTATTAGCCAAGGCTCTTGCCCAGAAGGCAGAGTTGATGCTTCTGGATGAGCCCACATCAAATCTTGACCCCTATCACGGGATAGAAATTATGAGGCTGCTGAAAAAACTTGTGGCTGATGGTATTACTGTTGTTGCAAGTATGCACAATATAAATATGGCATCTCTATACTGCGATAGAATAGTGCTGCTCAAGCATGGAAGAATAGTAGGTGATGGTGTACCCGAGGAGGTTATAACCAGAAGAAGTATAAAAGATGTTTATGGGGTGGATGTGATTGTCGAGAAACATCCGGTTACACATAAACCACATGTATTTCTTGTGCCATGAATAGATATTAAATATCTATCCATACTTTTTTATATTCTATCAGGTAATTTTCTATCATGTCTGAACATCTCTTTATCAGAGCATGCTTCAGGGAGCCAGTGGAGCGCACGCCAGTATGGCTCATGCGTCAGGCAGGACGCTATATGGCTGAGTACCATGAGTTCAGGGAGAAGTATACTTTTCTTGAAATGTGCAAGAAGCCTGAGGTTGCTGCCGAGATAACTCTCCAGCCTGTTAGAGCCCTGGGGGTGGATGCAGCAATTCTCTTCAGCGATATTCTTGTGCCTGTCGAAGCTATGGGTATGAAAGTCGACTTTATGGAGAATCTCGGGCCGAAACTTCATAAGCCTGTCAGAACACCTGAAGATGTTGAGGCTCTTGAAATACCCGACCCCGAAGAAAAGACGCCCTTTGTTCTCGAGGCAATAAAACAGATAAAAGAAAAGCTATCAGGTGAACTTCCGTTAATAGGCTTCTCAGGTGCTCCATTCACTCTGGCGAGTTATATGATAGAAGGTGGAGGGAGCAGGGACTTCAGATACACAAAAGAGATGATGTTTTCTCAGCCAGAGACCTTTGCCTTTCTCATGGAAAAGATAGGTAGAACTGTGGTAAAGTATCTCAATGCTCAGATTAAAGCAGGGGTGGACGCTATTCAGATTTTTGACTCTTGGGTGGGATGTCTTGCTCCGGAAGATTATAGTGAGCATGTCATGAACCATACCTCAGAGATAATTTCAGGGCTGGATGGTAAAGGCGAAGTGCCTGTTATCCAATTTGTCAATCAGGCTTCGACTTTCCTTGAGCTTGCCTCCAAAGCTGGAGGAGATGTTATTGGTATAGACTGGAGGATAGCACTGGACGAAGCATGGAAAAAAATAGGCTACGACAAATCCATTCAGGGTAATCTTGACCCGATAGTGTTATTTGCTCCGCAGTATAGGATTGAGAGTAAAGTCAGAGGTATTCTCGAACAGGCAGAAGGCAGAGATGGCCACATCTTCAACCTGGGGCATGGTGTGCACAGGGATACTCCTGTGGAGAATGTTAAAATAATGGTAAAAACTGTTAAAAAATTCAGTGATAGGATGTGAGAAAAATGATAGTTGATGCCCACTGCCACCTTGGTGGCCCTGACAAAGGTGATAAAGTTGAACAGAGCCTTCAGGATTTAATAAAGCGCATGGATGACTGCAAGGTTGATAAAGCAGTTGCTTTTCCCTTCAACGATGAAAACGCAGGGGTGAGCTTTTTAAAGTCCAACAGCTTTATAGCAAGTGCACAGAGAGAGAGTAAAGGTAGAATTATAGGCTTTGCCAGATTAGACCCCCATGCAAGAGAAAAGGCTATTCTCGAGGCAAAAAGGTGTGTTGAGGAGTTGAATCTCAGAGGGTTTAAACTTCATCCCACTGCCCAGAACTTTTTTCCTGACCATCCGATTGTGCTGAAGATAATAAAGTTTGCTACCAGATATGATATACCTGTGGTCTTCGATAATGGAAAGCATGAGTCACAGAACACTGAAATTGCAGAGCTTGCAAAGAAGGTACCGGAGGCGAAGATAATTCTGGCACACATGCGTGGTGAGGGATTCATTGAAGCCTGTGAGGAAGTGCATAATCTTTATCTGGGTACAGTCAAGGCAAAGGTTGATGATATAGTTAAGTCTGTGGATACTCTCGGCGCTGATAGAATTATAGCTGGCTCTGACTCTCCCTATGCAAGTATGTACTTCGAGATGGTGGATAAGTTTGAACAGATTGATACTTTAAGTGATGAAGAGAAGGAGAAGATAAGAGGTAAGAATATAGCAGGCATACTCAACCTCCAGCTATAGGAGAAACAGACCTAATCTCATCTTTTTCTTTAAAATATGTATTGTCCCTATCAAATCCAGTTAGAGGTGAATTTCTTGATATTCTATCCCATTTGTGATTGTTTTGAAATCATATAATCCTTTATAAGTTCAGCCATATTATTCCCCGCAGTTAATATATTCTAAATGATGGCAACTTTTTTTATATAGCTAAAGGTGGTTCATTGAAATCTGAGGTTTATAGAGAATTATTTAAAAGGCTTAATAAGCCTGAGGATATTGAAAAGCTGGATTCAGAATTTGCTGCACCTGAGGCTGTGCTTGAAGCAGTATTAAGTCAGAAAATAGTTGCTCATACAAGGAAAAACTTTTCATCTATCACTTCTAAAACTGAAGAGCTTTTTAAAGCATGGCAGCAGGGTAATACTATTTCTGAGATTTCTGAAGAACTTGGCTTTATGCCTGTGCTTATTGCCAGAGAACTTTTAAAGGCAATGGGATTATCAAAGAATGAAGTAAAAAATAGGATAAGAAATCCAGATAGCCTTGAAGATGATAGACTGAAAACTGAGATTAAAAAAGCTATTTCCGAAGATTATATCTTCTCTCCCATAGCCCATAAATATCAGGATGAAAAATCCCATTTAGGAGAAAAAATTATCGATAGGTGGCTTTACAGGAGAGGAACTATTTATATGAGTGACAGAGAGTATATAAGAGTGAATAATATCCTGACACCTGACTTCTTAACAAGTGAACTTGAAATTCTGGGCTTCAAAATAAACTGGATAGAGAGCAAGGCACTATTTGGGTCATTTGAGGAGCACAGGAGATATATGAAAAAGCAGTATTCAAAATATGTCAGAAGCTTTGGTACAGGTGCTGTGGTCTACTGGTATGGTTATGAAGATGGAATACTGGGAGAAGATAAAAATCTTCTTGTTCTGGATTATACCTTTTTTGAAGAAAACAATGTTAAAAAGCTCTTTAATCTCAGGTTGATTAAATGAAATTATTCTCTATATTAGTAATTGAGATTCATAGAAAGTTGTTATGGGAAATATAATGAAGATGAAAATGGCATGTATACATATATTATGACGTAAAAGGTGATAAAATTATGAAAATATGTGTTATTCCTGCTTTCAATGAAGAAAGAGCAATTGGAGGAATTGTAACAAAAACATCAGAATATGTTGATAAGATTGTTGTTGTGGATGACGGAAGCGTAGATAAAACCTCGGATATAGCAGGAAAGGCTGGAGCAGAAGTTGTAAGGCTTGATATAAACACAGGTAAGGCCAATGCGGTAAGAGAAGGTTTGAGGTTATGTTCAGGCTATGATGCGGTTATAATAATGGATGGTGATGGACAGCACCTTCCCGGGGAAATTCCTGTACTTCTTGAAAAACTGGAGAACAGTGACCTTGTAATAGGGTCAAGGTTTCTCAAAGATGCAACAAAAATGCCATTGAACAGCAAGATTTCCAATAAAATTGCCTCTTTACTCATGAGCTCGTTAATAGGACAGAAAATTACAGACCCACAATCAGGTTTCAGGGCTATAAGAGGAGATAGAGTGGGTGAGCTGGAATTGAGGGCTGATCGCTATGCTCTTGAACATATTATGATACTGGAGGCAAAAAGGAAACACTTTGTGATATCAGAAGCTCCAGTCACAACAGTTTACGGTACCGAGAGGTCAGATATTCATCCTGTCAGAGATACTTTAATAGTAATATTAAATATAATGAAATTCATTTTAAGACTATGATAATT
>BDTY01000032.1 GCA_002897955.1 archaeon BMS3Bbin15 | reverse complement strand
TACAGCTTGCTGTGCATGTCCCACACTGATAACACCTTGAAATAGCTTCGCCACCTGGTTCGGCTTTTATCTTTTTAATAAGGTCACCGCTCACCTTCCTATAGGTCCGCTGGAGAACTTCCATTCTAATCCATCCTGTAAAATTATAAGAACTTATTAATTTTTAATATTTAATCATTACAATAATTTATAAAATTTTGCATCTTCAGATGTGATTCATCACAATTTTCAGTGCCTCAACTCCGCCTTCACCATACTCACTTTCCGTAGTATAATCTGCAACATCTTTAAGGTAGCTGCCTATAGATATGGAAAGCCCGGCCTTCTCAAGCATGTCTGTATCATTAGAACTGTCACCAATAGCTGCAACTTCCTGCATGGATATACCAGCTCTCCTGGCAACCATCTCAAGTGCCCTGCCCTTACTCACATCAGGACTTTTTATATGAATGGCAAACTTTGTATCCACAACCTCAACTCTGAAGTCTTTGAGTATTTTTCTTATCTCTTCTACAGGATAGTCCCTCCATAATGCTACCTCTGTCTTTCTGTATTCATTCCTTGTAACCTCCCTTATAACAAGTCTGTCTTTCAGAAAAGAATAGGCCTTCTCTATCTCATCTATACTTGCAAGATATTCCACTTCATCGCCATAGCTTATTATTCCTCCATTCTCTGCTATTAATGCTCCAGAAGTCCCAAGAAAAGTACTGGTAGTATCTGCCACGCAGAGTGCATTGCCTGTGGCAAGTATAACCATGACATTACGGGCTTCGAGCTCTCTGATAAGCTCTCCTGCAGTAAAATTTAGTCTCCTCAATTTATCGGTGAGTGTGCCATCTATATCTATGGCAAGGGCTCTGATTTTCATAGTGAGAGTACAAAAGGTAACAACTGAGGAATTACTCTGTGGATATTATAATATAGAATGAGTTGTGAACAGCCAGCCATTACAGACGGGATTTCCTGCCGAAAAAGTTAAAAGTAGTAAATGAAAAATGTAAAGAGGGATAGAAATAGAAGATTACAAAAACAAAAATATGCTCAAATGCGACTGAGCTTAATACACTTGCTCTCAAATTCTCAGATGGCACCTCGCATGTGTCCAGCTATTATTGAGGTATATGATGATACGCCAAAGTTTTATTTTTCTGGATGGAATTGGCACAGTTAGGGAGAGGCGCCTCTGGGAAAAAGGTATTTTAAGCTGGAAAAATTTCCTCGAGAGTAAGAAGATTAAAGGTATCCCTGAGAAAAGAAAGTCCATTCTCGACAGAGAAATAGAAGAGGCAGATTTTAATCTTAATCGTCTTGCCTCAAGCTTCTTTTTCATGCGGCTTCCAAGGCGAGAGCACTGGCGACTCTTCTCTGAGTTCAGAGAGCATGCCTGCTTTATCGACATTGAAACCACCGGACTAAGCGCTGAGAGAAATGACATAACTGTTGTGGGAGTTTATAATGGGAGAGAATACAAATCTTTCATAAAGGATATTAATCTTGAGGAAGAGAGCCTGAAGAGAGAGCTTGAGAAGTACCCCCTGATTATAACATTCTATGGCTCTGCTTTTGATATCCCCTTCCTCAGAAAAAAATTCCCGACCCTGAGTTTTGAAAAGCCCCATATTGACCTTTGCTTTACATCCAGAAGAATAGGTTTAAGCGGCGGACTAAAGAGAATTGAAGAAGGTCTGGGGCTTGAGAGAGAAGGTGATATCAAGGGAATGAGCGGTTTTGATGCAGTAAGGCTGTGGAAGAAGTGGGAAGTTTATAGAGACAGGAGAGCCCTTGAAACCCTTGTTGAGTACAACCGCATTGATGTGGAAAATCTCAGTCCTATTGCTGAACATGTTTATGAGGAGTTGAAGAAGGCTGTTTTTGCTGATTTTGTATGAGAATAACTTCCTCCAATCTGAATGTGGTAATATTTCAGAGAACCCCAGAGTTATAGAATAAACATTACTGATGAATAATTGATAGAGCTATTGATAAAAAAGTTTATATATTAATAGTATTATATACAAGCGTGATAAAATCGGAGGTGAAGATGGTGGTAAGTACCTGTTTACTAAAGACAGAAATGCAATTTCAAACAGGAACATGGGGGATGACATCAAATATTACAATGAAAGAGGGACATTCTGTAAAGTCTTTCAATACATATGGGATATACAGCAGAACTAAACAGTTGCGGAAAATGGAAACTCTCTCAATGGACAGATACATGGATGGTAGTAAATATAATGATAATTAAAGCCTACTAGGATGGATTAATCCAAAAATTTAAATATATATTGATTATCATAATTCCCATGCTGATAAAAGAAGGGGTGATATAAAATGGTTCCGATATATGTTGCTCTATTTATGTTAAGTACTGCAGCGATGCTCATAGGCATTCTGCTGAATATTGCATACTGGCTCAAAGGAAGACACGACCTTAAAGGTAGTATTGTCTGGGCCTTGAAGAATATTTTTTCTGTAAATATTTTAAAATTGTTTAAGAGGGCTATTCTTGGCATTTTTTTCCAGATCAGGTTCTACAAGCAGGATAAATTGAGATGGATAATGAAAGTTCTTTTAATAACAGGTTATGTCGGCGTAATTCTAGTGGATCATATCATAGCATCGACAAGGGTGCCACAGTTTCAAGGTATGAGTGATATTCTTGTCTTTTTCTATGCTCCCTTTGTTAATTCTTACTACATACATGCTTTTGCTTCAGGAGCTGCCACTTTTGGACCGATAGACATAACCTATGCTTTCCTCAATGACCTTTTCGACATAATGGTTATTGCTGGCTGGGCTATAATGATATACAGGCGCTTTGTGCTCAAGGCCTTCCCGATAGCTACAGACATCGCAGATAAAGTAGCTTTAGGAGCCCTTGGCGGATGGTTTATTTTTAAGTTTATAGGTGAAGCTGCCTCACTTCTCGCCTTTAATGTGAGTAGTGATGTGGCAAAACACTGGTTTGTAGCCTATGGTATATCAAAGGTGATATCACCTTTTGTTGGAGGGTTTGCTACAACTTTCAATGAATTCATGTGGGTTCTCTCTGCTTTAATGCTCACAGTACTGTTTACAAGTATACCATTTAACCGAAAACTCTGGCACATATTTATGTTACCCTTTGTAATGCTGATAAATGCATTACCCCATGAGAACGAAACACATGAAGATAAAAAGGCAGAGATAGATTTTACATCAAAACAGCTTATAGAAATGGATGCCTGTGTAAAGTGTCAGTTATGTACAGATAACTGTCAGGTTTATAAGGCCACAAAGAATAGTGAAAAACCCTATCTGAGCTATGCCTATATAAACTCTCATGTGACCTCTGTTTTAAAGGCTGAACATCTACCAGTATACTTTGGCCACCGGGTCAGCGAAGCTGAAAAGGAGAAATTTAATAATGAAATCTACAACTGCCTCCTGTGTGCCCGCTGTGCGGAAGTATGCCCTTCTTTCATTGAAACAAGAGATTTAGGTATAGCTGTGAGAAAGGCCCAGTATCACCTGGGATTAACCCCAAAGAAGTTCGGTATGGCTAAGGATGCTATACTTAAAGAGAAGAATGTAGCTAACTTCCCCAACAGCGAGAGAGCCATGTGGATTGATTTCTTTATACCTGAGCCTCCAGAGGATTACTACCAGAAGGACAAGGCTGAGGTCGTTTATTTCACAGGCTGTATGGCAAGCTTCTCGCCCCAGGTACAGGATATTCCTGCTACTGTTGTCCAGATTTTTGAGAAGGCTGGCGTTGATTTCACCCTTCTTGGCGAGAACGAACACTGCTGTGGGTATCCTCTGATGATTCTTGGAATGAAGGAGGACGTAGACGAGCTGATAAAACACAATGTTGAAGAGATTAAAAAGAGAGGAGCAAAGAAAGTTGTCTTCTCCTGCCCGAGCTGTTATCACACTTTTGCCCATGAATACCCTGAAATTGAAGGCGTGGAGCTAATTCACCACACCCAGTTTATAAAACAGCTCATTGAAGATGGTAAAATAAAGCTTAAAAAACCGATTGATACTAAAGCCGCATACCACGACCCCTGCGACCTTGGAAGGAACTCAGGAGAGTATGAAGCACCAAGAGAAATTATAGGCAAACTACCAGGGATTGATATCAAAGAGTTTCCAAGCACCAGAGAACTTGCACTGTGCTGCGGTGGTGGAGGTGATGTTGAGATAGCTAACCCCGATCTTACCTCAGAGGTGAGCAAAGGTATAATTGACGAGGCAGAAGAGATAGGCATTGATACTATCATAACAGCATGCCAGCAGTGTAAAAGAGTCATAAAAAATGCTGCAGATAAAAATGCCAAGGGCAAATTCAAAGTGAAAGATATTTCAGAGGTCGTACTTGAAGCAATGAAATAGAAACTACAGCATATTAATTGCTCAGCAGTGAAGTTCGGCAATATGATACGGCTTTATCTGCTGAAGCAATTTCAACTTAATTTTTAGAGGTCTATCATAACACCTGTGCCCCTTATCAGCATATCCCTTTTCTGGAGGAACATCTATAAGCTTTTCTTCCCCTTCTCTCATCCCAATAAGAGCCTCCTCTATACCTCTGAGAAACCTTCCTGCCCCAGCAATCACCAGGCCTTATATTTGTTTCCCCTGGCTTATATATACCTCCCTGCCTAGCCTCATCCTCAATAGTGCTCTCAACCATTTTATTGTCACAGAATATAGTATAATGAATTAAAACATGGTCCCCCTGACTACATCCTTCTCGAAATCAAGAATAGCACTCTCCATATAATTAAGAATAAGCGTAACAGGTGTAAAAATGTTCACTGTACTGGAACAACTAAAGCAATATATATGCCACTACAATCTATTACTCCCCCAGTATCCCGAGCGAGCCAATATTTACACCACCACGCCTCTCGATGAACTTCCAGTTTACAGCCTAAACACTCTTTAACAATATACTCCTTCGCAATTTATGCTCTGAATGACATCTGGGGAGTCGTTTTCTCTCTTAATCTGTGAACAACAAAGCCAGAAAACCAGGAGTTATTCACCTCCCCCCTGTGATTATACAGTGAAACATTGATTTGAAGGTATATTGACTGATAAAATAACTATATTAGCATGCAAAAAGAAGAAAATTGTAAAAAGAGATGAAGCAATATTTAAACAGCAAAAAAAAAGAGTTATGGCTTATTTAGCCATAATTTCTTCTCCTTCTATTGCCAGAGCGACTTTCAAAACCAGAGTATAGACAAAGAAGCCCAGTGCCCATACCATCAGTGTTATCATTATCTCTGGCATAGTGGGGTAATACTGCCATATTTCACCCAGTGGAGTCGGTATCATACCTGCAATTACAAGGTCCATACCTTTCTCAATCCATACCCCTACAAAGATTAGGAAACAGGATATAGCAAGTGTTGTTAAATTGTATCTCGTCTTTGGTATCATAAGTAGAAATGCCCCTATCACCATAAAAATTATAGAAGTCCAGAAGTATGGTGTGAGCTTTGCATAAAGTATACCATTATGCATTAAGCCAAAAAAGAGATACCTTAGGGTAGAAGCATCAGCAGGTTTTGCTCCATATAATGCAGTATAAACTTCTGAGCCTATGAAAAATAGGTTCACCAGCAGGGAAACAAGTATTATCTGTGCAAGCTTGAAGAGAATACTGTCATGCACCACAATCTTACAGCCTTTCTTTCCCAGGCAGGTATAACGCCTCAATGCCATGATTACAAGTATTACCAGAGCAGGGCCTGAAGCAAATGCACCAGCAAGGAATCGTGGAGCCATGAGTGCAACGTTCCAGAAAGGTCTTGCAATTAAGCCCCCATACAAAAAGGCTGTAACTGTATGTATACTCACAGCCCATGGTATGGATAGAAATACAAAGAAGTATATCCACCTATTCAGGTGTTCATGGTAGAATTTTTTATAAAGCATATACCCGGGGATAAGCATGTTAAGGAAAAGGTAGCCATTAAGCACTATAATATCCCATGTGAGCAGTGACTGAGGCCAGTTCGGTGTACCTGTGAAGGGCAGGATATGAAGCATCCTGTCAATTCTACCAAGGTCTATAAGAACAAAGGCAAGGCTCATCACAACAGCACTGAAAGCAAGGAGTTCACCAAAAATTGTTATCTCTCTGAAGTCCTTCTTATTATATAGATATGCCGGAGCAACAATCATAACTGCCGCTGCTGCCACACCTACAAAAAAGGTGAAATTAGCTATATAACTGCCCCAGGATACCTGAGCCCTCATGTCTGTTACAATCAGGCCCAATTTCAACTGCTGCAGATATGTCAGGGCGCCAAAGACCATTACCAAAATAAGACTTAATAGCCATGCATAGTACTTCGGGCCTCCTGTAAAGGCAATTCTTATTGTTGTCAATGCAAACTTCAAAAGCTTCATTCTTTATCACCTCATTCCATAAAATAGAAGAACTTTGGATCCGTACCAAGTTCCTCTTTAAGTCTGAAAACTCTCTTTTCTGCCAATACTTTTCTGACCTCACTCTCTGGGTCGAGAAGATTGCCAAACTTCCTTGCTCCTACCGGACATATCTCAACACATGCAGGATATTTTCCTTTTCTGGTACGCTGGATACAGAAAGTACATTTCTCAGCTACTCCTCGCATTCTAGGCCTGTTTCCAAGGTAGTGCATTACAGGATTCAAATCTTTACCTGGCAGATATGGTATACCCCAGTTAAACCGTCTTGCCCAGTATGGACATGCTGCAAGGCAGAATCTACAGCCGATGCACCAGCTATAATCAATAACAACTATACCGTCAGGCTCTCTCCATGTGGCCTTTGTCGGGCAAACCTTAACACATGGTGGTCTCTCACACTGCTGACACTGTACTGGCATGTAGAAGTGACCTGACTGTGGAACATTCGGAGAGTTATAATAGTTCTCACTCTGTTCAATATCTACTCCTGCCTGAAGATTACCAAACTGTGACCTGAAATCACTGCTTTCCCCACCCGATTTGTATTTAAACTTATCAAATTCAAGAACGCGAATCCACTGAATCTGAAGCCTCGATGGGTCATTCGGGTCATGTCTTGACTGATTATTCTCCTTAACACAGGCATATACACAGCGTCTGCATCCAATACATTTTTGAATATTCAGGGCATAACCGAACAGAACGCCAGGAATTGCATCCGTTGTCATTATTTCAATATCATTCCTTCCATATTCACGGTCATATTTCTCTTCCAGACGTTTTATGACTGTTTTCTTTTCCTCTGGAGTCATCTCCTTATAGTGCTTCTGGAAAAACTCATCCAGAGTTACATCAAA
>BDTY01000031.1 GCA_002897955.1 archaeon BMS3Bbin15 | reverse complement strand
GGACTATTATCGGGGCGGTTTTCCTCAGTTTCCTCGCAAATGCGATAATCCATTTGACAGGTCGGAAAAAGAAAAACGGTCCCAGAAAGAACGTGAAGTTACTCAAAAAATACCTGACGAATTTGTCACTTACTATCATCTACCCAAAAAATGCATTCAGATTGGCTCTCGTGAGCAATATTTCACCCCCGATTTCGGACATTTTCGGGGATTTTGTACACCGATACGGTGACAAAAACCTGGATTTGCGGTGGTGAAAAGCCGTTTGGCAAATCGTGTAGGGAAAGAAATTAGGTTGGGTCATGTCAAAATGGCGAAGTTAAGCTGTAGCTTCCAAGACAGAAATCTTTTCCGTACTGGTGACTTTATCTACATTCTCCAGAATTCTGCTTAAAGCAAGGTTAAATGATAGTTTGTTCATTTTTACTCAGTGTATCAAATGTAAAAGTAGAATATAATATTTGTGGTTATGGTTTACAGTAATGTTAACATCTATACGACTAAAATCTAAAATGTAAACCTTTTAGTTTATCTCTGAAAAATATTTAACCTTTTGCCACGCCAAGAGGCTTGAATCTTGCCACAAGTTTTGAAATTCCTGCTCCATGAGTAGACTCAACAACTTCACTGATATCCTTATAGGCACCCGGAGCTTCTTCTGCCAGAAGAGGTCTGCTGGCTGCCCTGATATATATTCCCTGACCTAAAAGCTGCTTCTGAATCTTCTCTCCGTAGAATCTGCGCTTTGCCTCAGACCTGGAAAGTTTCCTACCGGCACCATGGCAGGTCGAGCCAAAGGTTTCCTGCATAGCAGTTTCAGTACCCACAAGAAGATAGCTGGCTGTACCCATATCACCAGGAATAATAACTGGCTGCCCAGCATTTCTGTACTTTACAGGTATTTCTCTCCTCCCAGGACCAAATGACCTCGTTGCCCCTTTCCTGTGAACATAAAATTTCCTTTTTTTGCCTTCTACAGTATGCTCTTCCAGCTTGGCTATATTGTGGGTAACCTCATATACAGTTTTTATTCCAAGCTCTTCAAAGCTGGAATTGAAGACTTTCTCAAAGCTCTCCCTTGTCCAGTGGGTTATGACCTGACGGTTGGCAAAGGCATAGTTCACACCCGCAGACATGGCAGAGTAATAATCCTGTGCCTCTTTTGAGTTTGCGGGAGCACATGCCAGCTGTCTGTCTGGAAGGGTTATATTGTATTTACTGGTAGCTCTGTCCATAACTTTGAGATAATCTGTGCATATCTGGTGACCACAGCCTCTTGAACCACAGTGAATCATAATACTCACCTGCCCCTGCTCTATGCCGAATAGCTCTGCTACCTCTGGATTAAAAATTTTATCCACATACTGAACCTCCAGAAAATGGTTCCCTGAACCCAGAGTGCCTAACTGCGGATAGCCCCGCTTTTGGGCAAGGTCACTTACACTTTCAGAAGAAGCAGACTCCATTTTACCTCTCTCTTCAATAAAATCTAAATCCTCTTCTATTCCATAGCCATTGTTTACTGCCCATTCTGCTCCCTGCTCAAGAACATTGTCAAGCTCTGATTTTGATACTCTTATCTTGCCCTTGCTTCCAACACCACTTGGCACACTGGCAAAGATTTCATCCATAAGCTCTTTAATTTTTGGCTTAACTTCTCCAACCTTCATGGATGTCCTTAAAAGCCTTACACCACAGTTAATATCAAAGCCCACACCACCGGGCGAGATAACACCTTCTTCGGCATCAAATGCAGCCACACCGCCTATTGGAAAGCCATAACCATAGTGAATATCAGGCATAGCTATACTGTACTTCTCAACCCCCGGTAAACATGCCACATTGGCACACTGGTCAAGGGCACCCTTCTCAACATCGGCAATTATTCTGCTGTCTGCATATACCCTTCCAGGCACAAGCATGCAATCCTTATAACCCTCTGGTATCTCCCATACATAATTATTTATTTTCTCAAGCATATCAGCACCTCCTATACATCAACAACAAATTTTACTTTCCACAGTTTATTCTTCTTAATTTCCATGAGATGATAGGTGATAGCCTTCACCTCAGTTTTTATTTCATGCTCCTCCCTTATTTCATCGCCTCTGGCTATGCCCCTGAGCTTAAAATTATTCTCATCAATCTCCACTTCAAACTCTGAGAATAGCATTCCATGTATATCCTTGAGGGCAAGCAGGTATGTAAGATAATCAAGAATAAGTTCCTCAATGGAATTTGAACTTATTTCAAAGGAAACTTCCTTCACAGGCTTTATCTTATCAAGGTTAGCCATGACATTGAATACAGCTCTGGCAGAGTTAACAAAGAGTTCCTCGAGAGTTCTTCCTCTTGCGATTATGCCAACGTCGGCAGTGACATCAAAATACTCATACATATCCATGATTATTATTTGAACCTCAGGCTAAATTAATGTTTGTATTGCAATAGAAAAATCAGTATAGAAAATTATAGTTATTAAAACATTTCTTTAACCCTTACTAGTGGTATGACAATTTATTTTTTAAATATAAAGTTTGGATAGTTTTTCATCAGCTTTTTGCTTTGTAAACTTCCAGTCAATCTTTCTTTTCTGTTTGTTTCTTCTGTTCATCCATGCTCTGACCTCTCTACGCAATATTTCTTTATCTCCAATTCTTTTTCCGGTGCACTCTACATTCATCACACCGATTTCAATCTCAGCTACATTAAGCCAGCTTGCATGAGTAGGGGTATAATGGAACTCTACCTTTTTAAGAATTCTTTCTGCCTCTTCTGCAT
>BDTY01000030.1 GCA_002897955.1 archaeon BMS3Bbin15 | reverse complement strand
TCAGTAGCTTCAAAAGAAAGCAAACCGTCAGGCTTCAAAACTCGATACATCTCTAAAATAATACCTTCCAATCCGCCAGCAATATGATGCATACCGAATATAAGTGCAATGTCTATACTCTCATTTTGTAAACCAGTTTTGTAAGCATTGGCCAGAACAGGCTCAACATTACTTATACCATGCTGTTTTATTTTTTCCTCAACTCTTTTTATTGCAAGTGGATGTATATCAACAGCATAAATGAAGCCATCCCTGTCCACAATTTCCGATGCGGGAATTGTAAAAAATCCGGTACCACATCCAGCTTCCAGAACTTTCAGGCCCGGTTTAAGTCCGGCAGCTTTTAAAAGCTTATAAGGATTTCTGAAAAAATGCATCAGTGGATTGTTATGTATGAGTTCTGTAATTTTAAAAGCCAAATCAGGCTCAGGCTCTACCTCAATATCATTTATTCCATCCATTTTATCCCTCTTTTCTTATAAGGTGTATTGATATGTATAATCAATCTCATAGTTCCATATAGTTCAGGATTTTATATAATATTTTGGTATCAGTGAGGACAAAGAGCAATGATAAACAGATAGTAATGGATGACAGACATATTTTATTTCTTCTTATTTTTTAATTTTTAATCTAATCAATCAGAATAAATCTCTTTAACCCTTCCAACCAGCCCGCTTTCCAATTTAACTTTTATTCCATGTGGATGACTTTGTGAATTGGTTAGAATTTTCTTTACAATACCTCTGGTTATTTTCCCACTTCTCTGGTCCTTTTTTAGAACAATCCCCACATTTGCCCCTTCCTTAATATTTTTTCTGAAATTACCTCTGCCCATAATATAACTTAAATTGATATTATATAAATCTGTACTTTCAAAGGACTTCAAAGCAAGATTTCAGAAGTAAATAATAAGTTTTTTGTTTCGTTCAAATTCACTTCTTTTTCCTGAGTAGTTCCAAACTTTACCTCCTCTTCAAATGATTCTTTATCTAAATTTCCCTGTTCTCTTTCCCTTTCTTTTACGGACATATTGGTTGCGAAGGCACTGTATTGACTCCTGAATTTTCCATAACCTACATAACCCATATACACTTCAATCGATTCATAGCATCCAGATGTACTTCAGATATATCAGATTGTCCCGGTGCAGAGGCATATATAAGTTATGCCATTCAAAAACAAAAATTTATATAGTTTTTCTGTTAAGTATATTAAACGTTGATGTTGTTAATGTTCAAAAAATTTAACACTTGGTGGTAAATATGGCACTTTCAGACTTTCTTGGGAACACATCGGAGCTTAGAATTGTTGATTTCCTGGCTGAAAACCTGGATATAGAGTACAATCCTACGGAGCTTAGCGAACATATCGGCATATCCCGTGTAACTCTATACGAAAAGCTACCCAAACTGATTCATAACAAGATAGTGGTAATTTCCAGCGAACGTGGGCGAATGAAGTTCTTTAAGTTGGCAGATAACAAAATAACTGAAAATCTTATAAAAGCTGTTTTTGCGCATAGTTTCACTATGGCGGAAGAAGAGAAGGAAGAAGAAGAGGCAGTAAGGGACATCAGCCATCAAATAAAGGATGTCTCTGAAGTCGAGCGTCTGCCATCTAATTATATGATGAGTAGCAGTGAATCTCATCCCACTATTGATTCCTCGATTGAATACTCTGAAATGAGAGAAAAACAGTTCATGCCTATACCAGTATAAAAGGAGAGATTAATTATGGCGACAGAGGGCAGCAAAGAAAAGGGTAAAGATGTACCAGCTGTTAATAGAACACCCGACTATCGAATGATCTATGCTCATGGTGCATTTGGGACTTTTACAGAGTATGATTATAGACTTCGATTCTACAATGAGATATATCCAACAGAAGATAATAAAAAGATTTATGAAGTCCCTGTTACCATTGTCATGTCTCCAATAGCAGCCAAAGAGTTAAGAAATTTACTTGAGCGCCAGATAAAAGAATATGAAGAAAAAGTAGGCGAAATAAAAAAACAGGATATCAGTGCTCTAAGGGATAAGAAATAAGATATATCCCGACTGGCCTTGTAGAGCAAAAATCTATTTATATTTCAGTAGCTCTTTTAGAATTATGCCATGTGGACTCAATGAAGCCGAACTGAGAATATTATACAAAATCACATATATGAATCGATGGTGTAAAAAACATATTTCTCAACAAGACCTTATGAAAGGCGTTCGGAGGTCCGACTGGAAAGAATTGCGAAAGGCAATAGACAGTTTGGTCAAAAAGGGATACCTGCGATTTTATAACTCCCAGAGTCGAAAAGATGTATGTGTTGAAAAAAGTAAGAGGAACAATATAATAGAAGCTTTAAAAGCGCATAAATCAGAATATCCTTTTATCAGATACATTGAATTTGTAAGATAGGGCTTTAATATCCTGAGAAAATCAGGTGTTGATGAGAGGAAGTCTCTACTTCCTCCTGAAGCTCGAGGCAACCCTTCTTCTCAGTGCATTCATGACAGTTCTTGCACTCACCATACCAACAATCTCACCATCATCATTAGAAACCGGTAGATGTCTTACATAACGCCCCATCATTCTTTCTGCAGCTTCTTCCACAGGCTCATTCCAGTTAATGGTTGTAAGAACTCTGCACATCACACTCTTCAGTTCGGTGCTGCACATTATATCAACAAGAGAAATTTTCTTTGAATCAAGCCCATTGATAATGACCTCCCTCAGCATGTCTCTTTCAGTGAACATCCCTATTACATCCTTGGGCGTTCCCACAAGCAGTGATGAAACATTCTTCCTCACCATTATCTTTGCCGCATCAGCCACAGAGGTGCCAGGGTCAACAAACGTTGGAGCATGCATTATATCTTTGACATTCATAATTATCTATAGATAATGTAACGTATATAATTATTTTTCTGCTGCCATTACTAATACTGGTAAACTTGCTGTTTTAGTTTCGGAAGTTATAGGCCTTCTTTTGTTAGTCGGTTCAGCTTTGGGAATAATCCAACTGTTACTTATAGCTTTTAAAAAAAACATGAAAAATGGTAGGGGTAATAAGCATAATTTCAGGTTTTATTACTATGAACTTTATATATGCTGCTCAAGACCTGCCCTTCGTGAAAGTGAGACCATATCACCATCAATGCAATGATTTTGAGATGGTTTACGAGGTAATCAGTTCCTCTCAACACCATATAATGCATAAATACTCCACAACAGATTTATATCCAATAGCCCAAGAGGATTAAACAAGTGGTTTATTATGCTATTTATAGCTCTCGAGGGTATTGATGGCTCAGGCAAAGGTACTCAGGCTAAGCTTCTGTGTTCCTGGCTCAGGGATAAAGGTTACTCCTGCTATCTCACAGCAGAGCCCACCGATAACAATATAGGCAGACTCATAAGGGAATATTTAAAAGAAGACAATTTTGACCCGAGAGCAATAGCTCTTCTCTTTGCAGCCGACAGGAGCCTTCACATCAAAGATATTCTTTCAAAGCTTCATTCAGGTAATATGATAATAACAGAGCGCTACTTCTATTCCTCTCTGGCATATCAGGGGGCTCTTGGCATAAACATAGACTGGCTTGAGGAGATAAATTCCTTTGCTCCTGAGGCTGATATTGTCTTTTATCTTGATATTGAACCAGAAGAGGCAATAAAGAGAATGAGTTCTCTCAACTCCTTCAGAAATATTAGAGAAAAGGAGAGTTATGAAAAGGAGGAGTTTCTTCGCAGAGTTCGGCAGAACTACCTGAAACTTGCAGAAGAAAAAGAGCAATTTAATGTGATAGACGCTTCAAAGAGTATCAGGGAGGTGCAGACAGACATAAGGCGACGTCTTGGAAGAATCTTAAGCTTTATAGAAGAGGAGAAGAAAAAGGGAAGGCAGACCAGACTGGAGGATTTGCTTTGAAGGAGCTTTTAAAGGAAATCTGGCTCGGCCAGATAAAGGAAGAAACAGAAGAGAAGGAGATTATAAGGAAATATGGCAGGGAGAAAATCAAAGAGGCTGAAATTAAAGGATTCATAAGGGTCAGGGATGAAAAGGTTGAACTTACAGAAAAAGGGAGAAATAGAATAAAGGTTGTACTTGCAGGCGGTGTGTTTGATATTCTTCACCCTGGTCATGTTTTCTTTCTTTCAAAGGCAGGAGAGCTTGGTGATATTCTTGTTGTGGTTGTGGCAAGAGACTCTACCGTTAGAAACAGGAAGAGGATACCAATAGTACCCAGCAAACAGAGAGTGGAGCTGGTTAAAGCTCTGAAACCTGTTGATTTAGCATTTATTGGGAGGAGTGAAAATATATTTGATATACTCGAAGAGATACAGCCAGATATTGTAGCCTTAGGACCGAACCAGTATCATGTTGAAAAAGAAATTGAGATGGAGGGTGAGAGGCGTGGGATGAAACTGAAAGCTGTAAGAATAAAGGAATTCAAAGCCTGTGAACTGAGCTCAACAAGGGCAATCCTCCAGAGGATAATCGATAGAAATTTTCCTCTCACCCGCCAGAAACAGGAGGAAAAATAGCAATTTCATCGCTATCCTTAACCTCTGTGTTTTTTTCAGCAACTTCATGGTTTACAGCAACAAAATAGTTCTTCTCTTTGAGAGCATCCCCAAGCTCAGGTATCTCATTTTTTATCTGCTCGAGCACATCACCGACTGTTGTATACTTACCCAAGCTTAGCACAATTGTATCCCTTTTTGCCTTCTCCCTGAACCATGCAAATAACCTTACCCTGACCATAGGTAATACATAAGAATTAACATTAAAAGTTGACTGGTAAAGTTATTATAGAGCAAGCACATCTAATCCCAGAAAACTCTGGTTCTTGCATAATTCCTCTCCTCCTTAACAATCTCCCTGTAGAGAGAATCCTCATCTCCTATCCTGGCTCTTGACAGAACCCTCTTTGCCACCCCGGGACCGATGCCAATGCCTGCCTGAGCAACTACAGCTTTTTTACCATAGGAAAGGAAAAGACTGGCAGAAGTCTGCATACTCTTAACCCTTCTTTTTTCCTCCTGTGAAAGCTCCTCACCTCTCTTGAATCTCCTGTAGAGTTTCATAAGTTCCCTGTTATCTCTACCCTTGAGCACAGCCAGCATTCTTGCAGAGCATTTTCCGCACTTTATATCTTCCATTATATTCTTCATCATGAAGCTCTCATGCCACTTCCCACAGTACAGGCAGAAAAGCTCAACTCTTCTATCAGAAATCCTCTTCTTCACTGCTTTCGCTATTAGCCTTTCAGCCTTTTCGGGCACAACAACCTCGCCATAATTTCTAAAGCCAAGTTCAGCTATAGGCGAGGGCCCCTTAAGAGAAATTAACTCAACTTCAATCTCCCCGAGTACTATCTTTTCTATGACCTCTTTAGCCTTCTTCACATTGAGATTGTCCCTGAATATCTCCTTCAGAGTTTCATTATATACAACCGTATCCCTATAAGCATTTATCACCCTGTCCATTTTCCTTATATTTGCGTATGAAAACTCTTTAGAGATAACGCCAAAGCGCTTTGCCACCTGAGAAAACTTCCATCTGAAGAGAGATGTTCTCCTGAGATTTGATATCAGAAGGGGCTGAACAAAATCAGGGGATATTCTGAAGAGTTGCTCAAGGGTATCCGTTTTGAAATTGAAAGGTGCCTGAAGGATTATTCTGTAAGCATCTCCCCTGAAGGTTATATTGCTACCCAGCAATGATGTGAGCACCATGGAATATACTCTTCCAAGAGTCTGATTAACCCTGTGTCCGAAGGGAGCATGTATTACAGCAAAACTGTTAAACCGCTCCACCAAAAGCCTATTTTTTATGGCAACAGGAATCCCCTTTCTTTTATGGTATCTTATTTTTGATACTGCCTGTCTTTTAGTATATTCTGTGCATGGAAAAGAATCAAGAGCTTTGATATCCTCTTCGAGAACACTCTCCATTAGCTCTGCCACATCCTGAGCAATCTCGAAAGGTACCGGTATCTCCTCACCAACCCAGCTTGGTACAGAGCCCTCAACCCTGTCCAGAGGTTCAACTGTGATTTCATCCTCGGTAATACTGAGCACACGCCAGGGAGAGCCTTTAAAAATAATCTTTGACCCGGGTTCTGCATAGCTGGCAACAAAACGCTCATGCAGCACTCCAACCATCGTTCCTGTTGCAAAGTTTCTGACAAAAAATTTTCTTTCGTCCGGTATGGTAGAAAGATTTCCATAATAATACTCCAGAGAACGCCTCGTCCTTCCAAAGTACTCATCTTCTACCCAGAGAATACGAAGCTGGGAAAGAAGCCTGAGAGTCTCATCAAGCTCCTCTTCCTCCAGCTCCCTGAAGGGATAACTCCTCCTGAAAAGGAATAAAGCATGTTCCTTCTTAACCTTCCTGTACTCAAATGCCAGGCCTACAAGCTGATGAGCAAGAACATCAAAAGGCTTCTCCCAGGGTTCAACGCTCTCCACCTTCCCATCAAGACTCCTACATGTAATAACCAGACTTTCAAGGACATCATCGCTGTCAGTCGCAATTACAACACCCTTACTTTCCTTTTTATGAGAATGTCCCGCTCTGCCTACCCGCTGCACAAGCCTCAGAACCTGTCTGGGACTCTTATACTGGATTACAAGGTCCACGCTCCCGATATCTATTCCCAGCTCCAGCGAGGAAGTGGCTATTAAAGCCTTGAGCTTCCCCATTTTGAATTCATCCTCAGTATCAACTCTTACCTCCTGGGACAGAGAAGAATGGTGTATGCCAATAGGCTCTTCGAGAATTTTGAATCTTGAAGCAATAGCCTCTGCAGTTTCTCTGGTATTAACAAAAATCAAAACCCGATTGTGAGCTTTAACCAGTTCAACTATTCTTCTCACTCTCGAGGCTACTGATATGCTGGAGAGAATTTTACCAGAGATATACCTGTCTTCCCTCTTTGGCTCTGGATACTCAACCTGAATTTTCATAGCCTTGGGATTGGTTGTTTTTATTATATTCACTTTCTTATGCCATACAAGAAAATTTGCAATTTCTTCAGGGTTGCCAATAGTTGCACTTATCCCTATCCTCTGGAACTCCCTGTTTGTAATGGCGTAAAGCCTTTCCAGAGCTGTTGAAAGCTGGGCTCCACGCTTGCTCTCGGCCAGCTCATGAATCTCATCAACCACAACATACTCGACATCTTTCAGATGCCTTCTCAACACCTTGCCTGTGAGGAGAGCCTGAAGAGTTTCGGGGGTTGTTATAAACATATCAGGCGGCTTTAAAGTCTGCTTCCTCCTCTCGCTCTGTTTTGTGTCGCCGTGGCGCACAGCAATCCTTATCCCCAGTTTCTCACCCCACCACTCAAGGCGCTGCATTAAATCTCTATTGAGAGCCCGTAGTGGAGTGATATAAAGTATGGTAACACCTTTCTTTTTCTCAGCCTCGAGAAACCTGCTGAATATGGGCAGCAGAGCTGCCTCTGTCTTGCCTATACCTGTGGGAGCAATCAGAAGAGCATGCCCGCCCTTGAGTATTTCGGGTATTGCTGCTGTCTGAATATCTGTTGGTTCAATGAAACCCAGCTCCTTTAAACCCTGCCTTATTTTCTCGTGTAAAAGAGAGAACATTGCCCTAAGTAAGCTTGATAACAGCCTCAAGCTTATTGCTGGTACCTGCTGCTATAATCACCTCATCAGAAAGGGAACAGGTACAAAGCTCAGGACAAGAAGAAGGATATAAACAATACCAAGAAGCTTTTCCATTCTGCTCAGCCCAGAAACATCATTGAGAGGTCCGGGGTGTTTTAGTCTTGTGAGCAGATACACAATGAAAGCCCAGAATAGCCACCCGGGCCATATAAACAATCCAAGGACTATAAGTAGAATAAAGGCACCCCGGTAAATTGTTGTATATCTCTCTGGAAAAAGTGCTCTGATAACATGACCTCCATCAAGCTGACCAATAGGAATCAAATTCAAAGCAGTCACAAATAAACCAATCCAGCCTGCCATGGCAAGAGGATTGGGCTCAATACTCATACCATGAGCAATATTTCCAAAAATATGCATCGAGATTAGCTGCATGGCAAGAGGCATTACAAAAATAATCTCACTCTTCTTATATGCTACCACAGAAGGTACAATTGTAGAATGCATAAGCCCGTAGTAAATAACAGGAAGAGAGAGCAAAAAGCCTACTATTGGCCCGGTAATACCAACCCTCAGAATCGTACTTCTGTCTGTTAAAGGTTCACTCATGGTTATAACCGCACCCATAGTTCCAAAAGGGAATATATTGGGTGGTACAGGAATAAAAAATGGCAGGGTTGCCTTAACCTTTCTTATTCTTGCCTGTATGTAGTGGCCCAGCTCGTGACCCATGAGAATGGTCATAAGCGAAATAGAAAAAACAATACTTTCAATTATATTCCCCTTTGCCCACTGTATATATCCTGCCAGAGTTACAGTTATAAGAGTTGCGATAATCAGAAGGATATGAGCGTAGGCAGGAAGACTGAATTCTCTACCTTTGTGAATGACAAGAGTAATAAAATAATCTCTGCCTGACTTCCTGTAGAAGGGATACACTTTTGTTCCTCTGAAACTCTCCTTCACAAGGTTGAAACTGGCATCATGGCTGTGCTTCGGAATAACCCTGAAGCTAAGACTATCCTCCCCCACAGAATAGCTAGAAATGGCAAAACCTTTAGCAACTCCTTTATAACCCTCTTCGAGAGTAATCAATCCTGCACCTCAAGATACCCTTCTTTTGCATTTAGTATAGCTCTTTTTCCACAGGGTATATTTAGAAGCTCGCCCTTGGGGTCATAGAGCATTGGAATTTCAGAAATTATTGCACCACTTACCACCGTCTCATCACCCTGAACAGAAAAGATGCCAGAGGGTGCAACACCATTTTTCTTCATCTGGTAAAGCGTATAACTACCAACAGTTGAACCCTTGCCCCTGGGAAGAAGAAGAATCTTACCTTTGAGACTCACCCCTTCCAGAGGATGTCCTTTTTCCCTGACAACTCCCGTTTCAACGTCAACCCCTCCGAGAAAACTTATAGCCTTCCTGCTAACAACCAGTTCTCCATCTACAATACCTGAGAAAACTACCTTGCCCTTAATTCTCATAATATTAAAATGTTACCTCCTCATACATAAGCTTTAATCTCCACTCTTCTTTGCAACTGCAATCAAGGCTATTAAGATAGCTCACCTGCTGGGTGGCTGAAAACATTTCAATTGCTCTGGCTACATCGTCACTGCACTGCCTGCAGTTGCTTGCACCTCTGGCTTTGCCAGCCGCAGTGGGCTTGCATATAACAGGCACATCAACCGTCTCCCTGACCCTCTTCAGAATTTCCACCACACTCCATAGCCATGGCGGAGAATACTCCTTATTGAGGAATAACCTCTCGACAAGTGTGAAGCGCTGCACATTCATTGGATTAAATGAAATTCTATCCACACCCAGTCTGGCAGCTTCTTCAGCCGAAGCTATAGCATCCTCTATGGCAAGCTTCTCAGATAAAAATGGAGGTTTAATCAGGAGATAGGCCTTAATCTTCACCCCATATTTTTTGCATCTCTCCACAGCAATTTTAAAATCCTCAAAAGTGAAACCCTTATTAATTGAGACCTCTCTTATTTTATCGCTGGCTGTTTCAAGACCTATGCCAACTTCAAGCTCCTTACTGAATTTTGTGGAGTGCTTCAGGGCAGATTCAGTTACAAACTCGGGTCTGGATTCCACCTGAAGCCTCTCTATACTCCCGGCAGAATCAACAGCAGCAAGAATTTCTTCTCTTGTCTCACTGGAAATCTCCCCTTCATCAAAAAAACTGCCAGAATTGAAAATCTTGAGATATCTCACGCCCTCTAATTTCTCAAAGGCTTTTCTAAAATTTTTAAGCACAGTTTCCTGAGAAGAGTCGAGAGAATCATAAACATAACCACACATGGAACAGCCACCCTTATGAGCCCATGAACAGCCTCTGGTTGGCAGGATTATAACCCCTGCTTCGACAGTTTCACCCTTAAGATAATCCTTTTCCCGCCAGGTTATGGCTCCTGTCAAACCTTTAGCCTTCTCAAGACCCAGCTTTCTTATTCTTATAATTTCCGTGGACACAGGAGGAAAACCCATACCTCTTGGTGGAAGCTTAACCTCATTAAGTTTTAACTTTTCGGCGGTAAATTTAAAACCATCATGTCTGAATTATAATGCATGAAAATATATTCCACAAGGAATGTGCTTGGAGTTTTTGCTCTCAACGACACAGGCAAAGTTCTTGGTTTTATACCATTCAGAGGTGGCAGGTTAACAAAGATTGCTGAAAAATCTCTTCTTGAGGAAGAAAGAGAACTCATTGAAAAATTCGGTGAGGAAATTATCTTTGAAGTGGATATTGAAGGTTTTGCCCATGAAATCCCGAATAAAGCAGGTGAATTTTTAAGGTTGAATCCTGACCACTACCTTGAAGAGATAGGTGTTGAAAGAGAGAGCTACAATCTCAAGCTCAGAGAGGTGTGCTTTGCGCTTGCCAGAGAGAAGGCAAAGGAGGCACTTAGCGAGAGAGATAAGATGGTCATAGAGGCAGTTAAGACTCTGGATGACCTTAGCGAGACTCTGAATTTACTCTCGGAAAGGCTGCGCTCCTGGTATTCAATGCATTATCCAGAGCTGTCTTCAAAGATTGACGAACATGAGAAGTATGCAAGATTTATAGTAAAATATGGAAGGAGGGAGAATTTCAGTCAGACTGAAATTTCCATGGGAATTGATATAACCGAAGAGCAGGAGGAAATGCTAAAAGGCTTTGCCGATAGTATATTAAAGCTCTATGAACAGAAAAAGAAGGTCGAAGAATTTCTGGATAGGGAAATAAATCAGGTGGCTCCCAATCTCACATATCTTGTTGGCTCTGTTCTTGCTGCAAGGCTTATGTCTCTGGCAGGAGGCCTGAGAAATCTCGCCTTCATGCCTGCCAGCAGAATACAACTTCTCGGTGCAGAAAAAGCACTCTTCAGGCATCTTAAAAGAAATGCAAAACCTCCAAAGCACGGTATAATCTTCCAGCTTCCTGAGTTAAAATCCTCGCCATGGTGGGTGAGAGGAAAGATAGCAAGGAGCCTCGCTTCGGTTCTGGCAATAGCTGCAAGAGTTGATGCCTTTTCTGGTGAATTTATAGGTGATAAGCTGAAGGAGAAGTTTGAGAAGAGGGTTAAAGCTCTGGAGTCACTGAAAAAAGTTAATAAAAGAGGAGTGAATAGATGAAAAAGAAGTTTAAAGGTATCACCGAGGTAAAAGGTGGGATAGCAACTCTGAATTTAACCCCTGGCAGAAGAGTTTATGGCGAGAAGCTTGTAACCCTGGATGAAAAGGAATTTAGAATGTGGAATCCAAGAAGAAGCAAGCTGGCAGCCGCTATTTATAAAGGGTTGAAGTATATGCCACTCAACAAAAGCTCGAAGGTACTCTATCTGGGTGCTGCCCAGGGCACCACAGCTTCACACATAAGTGATATTGCAGTTAAAGGTATAATCTACTGCATTGAAATATCCCCGCACGCTCTCAGGAAGCTTCTTGAGGTGTGTACCTTCAGAAGCAATATGGTTCCTGTGCTTGGCGATGCTTCACAGCCACAGGATTATCTTCATCTTCTTGAAAAGGTGGATATTATATATCAGGATATAGCACAACCCAACCAGACAGAAATTCTTATAAGGAATTCCGAGTTTCTCCTCAGGGATAATGGCTATGTCATGCTTACCATCAAGGCTGCGAGTATAGATACACTCGTGGATTCTGAGAAAATCTTTGTCAGAGAGATAAAAAAGTTAAGAAAGGCTGGATTCAATGTCTTACAGGACATAAGGCTAAGCCCCTATGAAAAGGAACATGCTTTTGTTATTGCAGAAAAGAAATAAATTCTGAAATATCACTTTTTCAATCTAATCCTTACAAAATTAAATATCAAGCACATGGGATTTTGCTTTCTGTTCAATCTCCTTATATTTAATTATAGCAAGATTCTCCCAGTCATCGATTTCATCAATAAAATCCTTCATGCTTGCACCTTTGGGGAGCTTATTTATACGGATTCTTAAATCCTTATCCTGCTTTGGGAATTTGCCAACAGGTCCTGTGAATTCTAGACTTACACCCTTCATACCTCTTTACCTCCATCCAAAATAGCAATACCCCTTATATTACTAATTTAGATATTTATAACATTAAAGAATATATTCATCATTCACTGTATCTCCTTTCTAAGATTTTACCCCTCTCACCTACTTCTTAAAAGAGGTTTTCCCGCTCACTTAAATGAATCTAAATCTCTTTTGCAGTTCTGATTAAATATTCAATCCATGCATCAATATTAACTCTTTTCCTTACAGATGTCAGAAGCACGTCAATATGTGGATTTATTCTTCTGGCATCCTCTGCCATCTTCTCTGCCGATGCTTCAACAAACTCTGCTATATCTATCTTGTTGATAACAGCAAGCTGGGACTTGAGAAATATCATGGGATGCTTCTCAACAATATCATCGCCCTCGGTGACACTCACAACAACTATTCTTCTATGCGCTCCAATGTCAAAATCAGTTGGGCAGATAAGATTGCCAACATTCTCAAAGAAGACCACATCAAGACTCTCAAGAGGAAGCTCCTCCAGGGCATGGCTCACAATATGGGCATCAAGATGACACTCCTTCCCTGTATTCAGAGGCACAGTGGGAACCCCAAGTTTCTCAAAGCGCTCAGCATCAAATTTTGCAAGAACATCACCGGCAACAACGCCAGTTCTCAAATCAAGGGCTTTAACTGCTTCCTCAATAAGAGAACTCTTTCCAGAGCCTATAGCCCCTGAAATATCAAACCCCACAACATTGTTATCCTCAAGAATTTTCCTGTTTCTCTCAGCTATAGCCTTATTAGCCTGAATTATATCTGCCTCAACAGAAATATCACTAACTCTATGCATCTTCTACCTCCGCTTTTATTCTTTTAAGAATAAGTTCATCTCCAGATATAAACTCCATGCTACTGCCACAGAAGCTGCAGTTGCTCAAAAGCTCTTCCGAAGAAACTTCTCTCAGGCATGAAATACACCTAAAGACAGCCTCTTTTTTCTGAATATCAAGCTTCATATCACTGAAAATCTCACCCTTTGCAACAATGGAAAAGCAGAAGCTCAACTGCTCAGTATTTACCATGGCAAGTGAGCCCACCTCAATTGTAATCTCCCTGAGTTTCTTAACATTCTTTCCCTCAAGACTTTTTTTTATAGTATCAAGAAGGCTCAGAGCCAGACTCATCTCATGCATAGCTTCCATATCTGTAGTAGATATTACATGTACCTTCGCTGCTCACCATGCAGGGGCCAAATGGTTTTTCAGGAGTACACTGGTTACCGAACATGATACACTTTTCAGGCTCTATTTTGCCTATAATCACAAGATGACAACTGCAGCCAGGAGGTATATCTACAGATTTCTTCAGCTTTACACTGTGCCTTTTCATAGCATCTGCATTAAAATACTCATCTCTGAATTCAAGCTTTGAAAAAGGAACCCTGCCTATGCCTCTCCACCTGCCACTGCTCACCTTAAAAACCTCTTCCACTGCCTCCATTGCCTTAATATTCCCTTTGCTGTTAACAACCCTCGAGTATTCATTCTCAACTTTTGGTTTGCCCTCATTGACCTGCCTGATGAGTAAAACTATGCTCATGAGAACATCAAGGGGTTCGAAGCCTGAAATTACAACAGGCATTGAATGAGTCTCTGCAA
>BDTY01000029.1 GCA_002897955.1 archaeon BMS3Bbin15 | reverse complement strand
TAAAGGAAAATTTATGTAAAATGACTTATTCTGCCGGAGACTAATGATTTATGAGAAGAAGAAATGTAAGACTGGAGAAGAAAATTGCGGTGGAAAGAATAGACATGCTTTTCAAACTTGCCAAGGAGAATTTTTTAAGTAATAAGGCAAGGGCTAACAGATATACACAACTGGCATGGAGGATAGCTCTCCGTTATAATGTTACACTACCGGAGAAATGGAAATACAGCTTATGCAGAAAATGCAAAAGCTTTTTAATGCCAGGTTACAATATGCGGGTACGTCTGAATAAAGGCAGGGTCATTCTAACCTGCCTTGAATGCGGCAGAATAAGAAGAATACCCATGACAAGAGAAAAGAGGGATAAATATGAAAAATCTCAGAAAGAGACTGAATACATCAAAACCCAGTGTACGGATAGGCAAAGCCGGGACTGACAATGTTATAGAAGAGGTTAAAAGGCAGCTTGAGGATAATAGTCTTATAAAGATAAGAGTATTAAAAGCTGCAAGGTCTGAAAGAAGCACTGGAGAGATTGCAAAAGAGGTTGCTGATGCTACTAATTCTGAAATAATACAAATTGTAGGAAACAGCTTCGGATTATTGAGGAGACGGAGCTCTTCTCACACCAGATAAAAAATGGAGGTATATATAATGGCTACTGTATATGACATTCCACAGAGTGATTTAATAATGGAGTTATCTAAGGAATTGAAAAAAATCAAGGAAATCAAGCAACCAGTCTGGGCAGATTTTGTTAAAACTGGCGCTCATAAGGAGAAGTCACCTACCCAGAAGGGATGGTGGTACATAAGGAGTGCCTCTCTTCTCAGGAAGCTCTATATTCATGGTCCTGTTGGCATACCTACTCTGAAGAGGTGGTATGGCGGGAGAAAAAACAGAGGCTATAAACCGGATGGAGTTAGACGAGGTAGTGGTGCTGTTATAAAGAATATACTCAACCAGCTTGAAAAAGCAGGCTTTGTGGATAAAACTGAAAAGGGAAGGAAAATAAGTTCAAAGGGAGTAAGTTTTATAGATAGTATATCTTCAAAAATAATAAAAAAGCATCCTGAGTTAGAAATCTACAGGTGAAACTATGGACGATTTGGAGGAGTTAAAGAAAAAGAGAATTATGGAAATTCAGAAGCAATTACAGGAAGAGGCGGCTAGGCAGGGGCAGCTCAGAGCTGTAGAGCAGAAGAAAAGACTACTTCTCCAGCAGATTCTTACACCGGATGCAAGGAGCAGGCTTGCCACAATAAAAATGGCAAAACCAGAGTTTGCAGAAAAGATTGAGGTCCTCCTAATTCAGCTTGCGCAGGCAGGGCAGATAAATCAGGTGATAAATGACACCCAGCTTAAAGATATCCTCAGAAAGGTTACAGAGAAGCGCAGAGATATAAAGATAAGGAGAATATGAAGGTTTCTGTTCTTTACAGTGGAGGCAAGGATAGTTCTCTTGCAGCTTATATCCTGAGGCTTACAGGTCATGAGGTGGAGCTGGTCACTGTCAACTTTGGTCTTCTGGAAAGCTACAAATCTGCCCAGACAACTGCCAGGAGGCTCGGGTTCAGGCATAGAGTTCTGAAGCTGGAAACTGAAATCCTTGATAGAGGCTGTGCCAGAATTGTGGAGGACTCGCATCCTGGCAATGGCATAAATTATATTCATCGTGAGGCTTTAAAAGAGGTTGCAAAGGTTAGTATTGCGGTAGGCGATGGAACAAGAAGAGACGACAGAATTCCAAAGCTGAGTATTCAGGAGATAAGGAGCCTTGAAGACAGGTATGACGTGGAATATATTGCTCCTCTACACGGTCTTGGATATAAAACTATAAATAGACTTACTGACGAAATTCTTGAATACAGGAAAGATTTAAGTGAGAAGATTGAGAAATCAGATTACGAGGTTGAGATAAGAGAATTTATAAAAAGAAAGGGTTACAGTATTGACAAAATCTTTCCTATGGAGCATATTCAGAGTAGAGTTATAGGATTTAAAGGTGATTTGAATGGGTAAACTTATGTTATCAAGGAAGCTTAGATTTGCTAAGGCTATGAAGCAGAACCGCCCTGTCCCTGTCTGGGTTGTGGGTAAAACCATTGGAAGAGTGAAAACACATCCTAAAAGGCGAAACTGGAGAAGAAGTAAACTTAAGATGTGATAATTATGGCAGAAGAAAGGATATATACAATCCCTCTTAGAGATGTAAAGGAAAATGTGCCTTCAAGTAAGAGGGCAGCCAAGGCTATAAGATATATAAAGAAATTTGTAGCCAAGCACATGAAGAATGAGAATGTCAAACTTTCTGAGTCCGTGAATGAAAAAGTATGGGAGAGGGGTATAAAAAAAATACCCTCAAAGGTCAGAGTCAGGGTGAAGACTCAGGAAGATGGTAGTGTTTCAGTTGAAATGGCTGAGTAAAAATGCTTAAGCTTACAAGCTACAATAAAAATGTGAACATTGGCATTGTAGCCAGAGCCAACGATAGCCTTGCAGTAATTCCAAAAGGTGCTTCGGAGAGTGTCGAGAAGGATGTAAAGGAAGTTCTTGATGTTGATGTGGTTAAAATGAATCTATCAGGAACAAGCCTCATAGGTGCCTTTCTTGCCATGAATAACAATGGGGCAGTTGTTAGTAGTATAGTTCTGGAAAGTGAGGTAGAGGAACTTAGAGATGCAGGTTTAAAAGTAAATGTTGTTGACGATAGACTCAATGCTCTGGGAAATCTTGTAATTGCTACTGATAAAGGGGCTCTAGCTTATTCTGGCCTTAAAACAGAGACAATTAAGAAAATGGAGCGAAGCTTGGGATGCAGTGTTAAAGTTGTAAGTTCTCTTGGAAAATATAAAACTATTGGCAGTCTGGGCATTGCAACAACAAAAGGGGCTCTGTTTCATCCAGATGTTACAGATAAAGAACTTGAGGTTATCGAGAAAGCACTGAAAGTGGAAGTCGACATAGGTACTGTTAATATGGGGATTGGTTTTGTTAGAACAGGTCTGGTTGCCAATAAAAATGGAGCTCTTATTGGAGAGAACACTACAGGGCCTGAAGTTTTTAGAATAGAAGAGGCACTTGGTTACTTGTGAGGTGATAGAATGGAGATTAAGACCTTCAGGATTAAAGGTAAATTTAAAATGGGTGAACGCATGCAACCCTTTGTATGGGAATGCAGGGCTTTGGACAGTGAACGAGCTACAGAGAAAATGTTTTCAGAGTTTGGAAGTAGACATGGTACCAGAAGAAACATGATTAAAATATCGTCTCTTGAGGAAATCAAACCTGAAGATGCTGAAAGACCTGAGGTAAAATTCTATGCAGGAATAGAGGATTAACAATGGAAAATTCGCAGAAGTTGAATCCAGAGCAGATAATTGCGGAATATGAATCGCTGAAATCTCAGGCTAAGGCTTATGAGCAGAATCTTCAGATGATTCAAGGCAGTTTTACAGAACTTCAGTCAGCTCTTGAAACACTTCGGGAACTGGATAAACTTGAGGAGAATAGGGAAGCTCTTATACCTCTTGGTGCTGGTGCCTTCATTGAAGCTGTTATTACAAAGCCAGAGGGTGCGATTCTGAGCATTGGGGCAGATGTCTCGGTTAAGAAGCCCATGGAGGAAGCTCTTAAAGACCTTGAGGGAAAGATTCAGGACCTTGAGAAGGTTAGAAAGGAGCACTCTGCCAGATATGAAGAGATTCTCCAGAGACTTCAGACTATAACTCCTGTTGTGGAGCAGATTATGGCTGCCTTTCAGCAGCAGCAGACAGGACAACGCAATATAGGTGAATCTCTTGTTCAACAAAATAAAAAATAAGTTCAGGAAAATTACAGAGACAATCAAATCAACTGCGGAGGAGGAAGAGGAGAAGAAGGTAGGCGTAATAGACAAGGCCAAAGCCTTTATTTCCGGTTATGTCATTCTTGATGAGAAGAAGCTTGACGAGATTCTCGATGATTTTGAAATTTCACTTCTGGAAAGCGACGTGGCTCTATCTGTCGTGGACAAGATTATTGGAGATATAAAGAGCGAGCTTTATTCAAAAAAAATCAGGAAGAGTGAGCTGGATTCTACTATTAAAAATGCTCTCAGAAAATCTCTTCATGATGTTATTAAAAACCCTGAGAAAAGTCTTGAGGAAATGATAGAAGAGAATACCGAAAAGCCTTTTGTGATTGCTTTCGTTGGAATAAATGGCACAGGCAAGACCACAACCATAGCAAAAATTGCAAAGAGGCTTAAGGATAGAGGCTATAGCTGTGTAATCTCTGCCAGTGATACCTTCAGAGCAGGTGCGGTAGAGCAGCTTGAGACTCATAGTAAAAAACTTGGTATAAAGCTTATAAAGCATTCAAAAGGTGCCGACCCTGCTGCCGTGGCCTTTGATGCCATAAAGCATGCCAGAGCAAAGGGAATAGATACAGTGCTTATAGATACAGCAGGCAGGATGGAGACAAATACAAACCTGATGGATGAGATGAAGAAGATTATAAGAGTTGCAAAGCCCGACTTCATTCTTTTTGTCGGAGATGCTCTGACAGGAAATTCTGCCCTTGAGCAGGCTGAAAAATTCAACAGCGCAGTTGGAATAGGTGGTGTTATACTGACAAAGGCTGATGCTGATGTGAAGGGTGGTGCAGCTCTGAGTATTGCGGAAGCAACAGGAAGGCCAATATTCTTTCTTGGCACAGGGCAGGAATCTGATGACCTTGAAGCCTTTGATGCCGGGAAGTTTATAGAGGAAATTCTCGGAGATTGACAGTATCCTCTTCAATCATTCTGGCTCTCCTGTAGAAACTCGAGTGAGGAAGAAGGTATATTGAGGTTTATTGCTGTCCTGAAAATCATGGGAATAAGATTGTAGTCTTTAGCTTTTGATAGGAGTCTCTTTCTCAGACCGAGGACTTCGGAGTTGTTAATTTCAATACATATAATAAAAGTCCTTCCATCTTTCCGGGCTATAATCTCAGGATTTGTATAGTCTGGGTTTTCTCTTACATATTCAAAGTACTCTCTGAGTCCTTCAACAGAAGCGGCATCTTTTATACCTTCATTAAACTTCTTAACATGAAAGCCTGCTCTTATAAGTACATCAAAGGCAACTTTTAGAGAGATATTTTTAAGGTCCTCCTCAAGTCCAAGCTGGTTTTCATATTCTTCCATAACTATAGTCAAATATATAACAAATGATTGAAATTTATAAGACATGCTGGATGCCCACTGTCATATAAGCTTCAAAAAGTTTAACAGGGATAGGGAGGAGGTTATAGCCAGAGCCGCAGGTCTGGGTATTTCAATGGTGGATAGTGCAGTTTCGGTTTACACTGCTTTAAGGTCTCTGGAACTCTCTTCTATATATGATAATATACATACTTCCATAGGTGTACATCCCTACAGGGCACCTTCCATGCCACGGGATATTATAGAGGAGATTAAAAAGATTGCTTCGGGAGGTGATATTGTGGCAGTTGGCGAGATAGGTCTGGATTATCATCTCAAGCATAAGGGTGAAAAGCAGGAGAGTGTTTTCAGAGAGTTTCTCAGTCTTGCAGTAGAACTTTCACTTCCGGCTGTTATTCACTGCAGAGAGGCTGAAAAAGAGGCTTTCGAAATTCTTCTTGAACTTGAAGTGGAAAAGGCACTGTTTCACTGTTATTCTGGAAGTATAAGTCTTGCAGAGCGGATTCTGGAGGAAGGTTATTCTATATCCCTTGCCACAAACCTGTGTTATTCCGGGCATCAAAGAAAGTTGGCTGAAAGCCTTCCTATTAAAAGTATTATTCTCGAAACAGACAGCCCATACCTGAGCCCTGTGAAACAGATAAAGAGAAATGAGCCTGCCTTTATTGAGGAGAGCGTTAAGGTTATTGAGGAGATAAAAGGTGAAGATAACAGAAAGATAAAAGAGATTACAGAAAGGAATACAGGGAAATTCTATGCAATATGAGTCTAAAGAATAAAATATTTCTGCTAAAATGAATATTGTTTCGTGTGTCCTTCAAATTTTACCGGATGCATTGATTATCCTGCTTTCTCCTGAGTCACCTTCACGCCCAAAATTTAAATACTTTATATGTAGATTTTATTATAATGGAGGGAAAAAAATAAAAGTTCTCATCTGCACTGACGGTTCGAAGTTTGCGGAGGAAGCAATAGACCAGGCTGGCTATCTTCTAAAGCATACAGGCCCAGAAGTAACTGTTTTGCGTGTAATACCAGACTTTGAAAAGAAGTATGAAGAATATAACGAGTATTTCGAGCTTTTCAAGGATGATATTCACAGGCTCAGAAAGTTGGGCACGCCAAAGGCTGTGAGCAAATCTCTTGAAACCGGTGTAAAGATTCTTGAGAATTACGGAATAAAGGCAGGCACAAAGGTACGTAAAGGGAGAGTGGCTGATGAGATAATGAAGGAAACAGAAGAGGGCAATTACAACCTCGTTGTGCTTGCCTCCTATGGCAGTGGTATAAGCAAGTTTATGCTTGGCAGTGTTTCGAGAGAGGTGGTTCACCGTTCAGAGATACCTGTGCTTGTTGTTAAAAGTGGTGCAGGTAAAAATATGTTTTAGTTGGCCCTGAAAAAAGCCTTCACTCTTCTATATCTCTGAAAAGGAAGACCTCTACAATATCATCCTGCTCAACCCCTTCAGTATTCTCTGGTACAATAACAAAGCCCTGAGCTCTCACAAGACTTGAGACTATGCCTGAGCCGGAGCTTCTCAGAGGCTCTGCACTGTAACCGTCTTTCTGCACTGTAACCTTCACCCTGACAAAATCTCTTCTTCCAAGCTCCGAGGAAATTTTTCTTTTAAGCCTTACTTTAATACTCCTGTAAGGCACTTTTATCCTTGTCTTTGAGAGCTTCTGGATTAAAGGCCTGACAAAAGTTTCGAAGCCCACTATGCTGGCGACAGGAAAGCCCGGGAGCATAAATACTATACTCTTTCCGATTCTGCCGAAGCCCAGAGGCTCGCCGGGACGCATTGCAACCCCATGGACATAAACTCTGCCCAGCTCCTCCACTATAATCGGGATGACATCCTTTTTGCCCACACTTGTGGCGCCGCTTATTAGAATGATATCATAGCCCTCAAGAGCTTTAATAGTTTCTTTGATGGTTGTATAGTTATCTTCGAGAATACCTATTCTGTCAACATTACATCCTGCTTCTTTAGAGAGAGCCTCCAGAGCAAAGCTGTTAACATCATAAATTTTACCTGCCTCAAGCTCTTTGCCAGGCTCTGTAAGTTCATCTCCAGTGGAAATCACAGCCACTTCTGGCTTTCTCACAACTTTAATATGACCTGTACCCAGGGCTGAAAGCATGGCAATTTCCTGAGAATTTATTTTTCTACCCTTTTTAATAATAAGCTGTCCCTTTTTTACATCCTCACCCCTGAGGGATACATTATTGCCAGGGGGAGTTGCCTTCATAACCTCTATCTCGTCTCCAAGCTCATTTATATATTCTATCATTACCACAGCATCAGCGCCGTTTGGTACTGGAGAGCCTGTTGTGATTTTTACAGCATCAAATCTACCCACTTCAATATCCTCGGGGTGACCTGTTAGAACCTCGCCGATTACTTTGAAGTAAATGGGGTTTGTCTGGGTTGCACCGAATGTATCTTCTCCCCGAACAGCATAACCATCCATAGCTGCTCTGTTGAATGGAGGTATGTCTCTTTCCGAGACGATGTCCTCTGCAAGAACTCTGCCCAGAGCTTCCCTTACTGGAACCTGATTGTCAGCCATAGGTTCAGCAAGTTTTAGAAGCATTTCAAGTGCTTCAAGCACTGGTGTTAGACTCTTAAAACCTTTCTCTCTAACTTCCATTGGACTACCCCAGAATATTTTTCAGCCTTGAATAATCTTGAGGTGTGTTAACATTTTCAAAGCATAACAAATTCCTGTCAAACTGCCTGAATTCTTCAACATCTACATATTTAACCTTTTCAAGTCTTTCGACAGCTTTTCTTACATGTTTATATCCTGCACATAATGTCTTTTCACATGCATTTAGAAATTCCTCTCTTTTATATACAGCAATCAGAGGTTCAATATAATCCCCTTTCTTTGGAACTACCGCATCAAAGCTCTCGAGAACATTAATCATATATATATATAGCTCAGGGGAGATTGCAGGTGCATCAACGGGTGCAAAGGCTACTGTTTCGTTCTTTGCAGCCTTCAGAGAGCTTATCAACCCTGCCAGTGGCCCAGCCCCTTTAACCTCGTCATATACATCAATAGCATTCAGTTTTTCAACTTTCTGCAGGGGAGAAGAATAGGAAACAATTATCTCCTGAGCGAATGTTTCCATGGTGTCATAAACTGCTCTCAGAAAGCTTCTATTGCCTAATGTAAGTGTTCTCTTGTCCTTGCCCATTCTTCTGCTTTTTCCTCCTGCAAGAATTATAGCTGTTATACCCATAATTTTACCTGTGGTTGTGTGTGATTTTGCAATCATATAGGAAAAATATATATAGGATATTTGGGTAAATCCTTATCTGTATATCCAGGTAGATGTGGTTGGCTGTATATGGTCGACTACTTTAATGTAACAACTGAAAGGTTGGAGGTGAAACATTGGTAGTATTAAAGAGAGCGCAGGAGTCCGTGAAGGACTACGATACGATGAGATATACAACCTGCGATAACATGTGTGAAAGTGGTTGCGGGTTGAAGGTATTTTTGAAAGAAGGCAGAATTGTTGATATATGGGGTGATGAGGAACACCCACAGAACTATGGAAGTGTATGTCCAAAAGGAACAGCTAACTATCAGCATGCCTATAACCCTCTAAGGGCAAAGTACCCGGTAATCAGAGAGGACAATGTTAATGGGAAATTTAGAAGGGTTACATGGGATGAAGGTCTGGACTTTGTTGCTGAGAGACTTAAATATATAAGGGAAAAGTGGGGTAATCATACTGTTGCAGCTCACAGAACAGGAAGGAGTAGCTATGGAAATAAGCTTGGCGGTTCAAGATTCCTTGCCATGTACGGTACACCAAACATATATGGTCAGGGCCCACTCTGCTGTGAAAGTCCAGGTGCAAGAGGGCAGTATGTTTATGGTGCCAAGGAGTTTCTAAGGCTTTTCAACCCGGTTCAGGACGCGATGAACAGTGATACTATATTCATTTCCGGGTCGAATGCAGCAGCTCTTGAAGTTATCACCATGAAATGGTGGATTGAAGCCCAGGAGAGACAGGGTGCAAAGTTCATTGTGGTTGACCCGAGGTTCAATGCAACTATGGCAAAGGCTGACCTTGCACTGAGACTGAGGCCTACAACCGATGCCTATCTTGGTAATGCAATTGCCCATGTGCTGATTCATGAAATTGACGGTATTGATCGTGAGTTTATTGATAAGTGGACGGTTGGCTTTGAGAAATATGCAGAACTGGTTAAAGACTATACTCCAGAGAAGGCAGAAAATATCACTTGGGTGCCTGCTGAAGATATCAGAACGGCTGCCGAATTGATGGCTTACCCGAGGAGAACTCACTTCTCAGGCTGTCTCGGTACTGCCCAGCAGTACAATGCAGGTAATGGAAATGCGTCATACCAGGCTCTTGTAGCTATAACAGGTAATGTTGGTGTGAAAGGTGGTGGCTGGAACTGGCTCCACAACTGCAGACCTGTGCTGAGTGCAGGTAAGGATTTGAAAAATTATGTTGCAAAGATCAAAGAGCCTCAGCTGTCTGATAAAATCATACCATGGGGAGATACATCAAGTGCCTGCACAATAGACCCTGGTTATACAGGTAAGCCATATCCTGTTAAGGGTCTGATATGGAATGGTAACCATGCTGTGCAGTGGCCAGATAACAACAAAGTTAGAGAGTATATGAAGAACCTGTATCTGGGTGTACACCTGAGTTTCCATCCAAATGAGACAATGAGCTGGATGCATGCTGCATTCCCGATTACAAGCTTCTTTGAACATAGTGGTGTTGTACATCACGGCAATAACAGGCTTGTGCAGTGGCATAATCAGATAATTGAGAGGCAGTGGGAATGCCGTGCAGATATAGATTTCTGGGCTGGCCTGGCAAAGCGTTTTGAATTTGGTGAGGCATACTATGCTCCTGATGGTAAGAGCTGGTGGGCAACCAAAGATGAGTTGGGAGAGCCTGTGCCTGATGATCCAAAATATACTGGTACCACAATAGAAATAAATGAAAGGGTGTGCCAGAACTGGTTCCACTCTCAGGAGAGCTTTGTGTCCGGAATTACTGACGATTTAATGGACCCGGAGAAGTCTCCAAAAGGTGGAGTTATGTGGCCTGCTGAGACCAAAGATGAGTCTATGATATTCTCAGACCCGGAAGCTACTATCAGAGGCGCCCAGTGGATTATGTATAAAGAAGGAGTTAACTATCCAGGTACTGATAAGCGCTTCCCGACACCCAGCGGTAAAGTTGAACTATACTCTACTGCTCTTGAGCAGATAGGCTGGTATCCAATGCCAATCCATATTGAGTCCAACAATGCCCCTGTGGCAAGGCCAGATTTGTGGGAGAAGTATCCACTTATACTCTGCACAGGCAGGCTTGTGGCTCACTTCCATGAGATGGGTCATTGGTGGCCATGGATGGTGGAGCTTGAGCCCCATAGGTTTATCAACATTCACACTGATGCTGCAAAGGCTCTCAATATAAAAGATGGTGATACAGTTGTTGTTGAGAACGACTACGGTAAGATAGTTGGTCCTGCCTGGGTGAATGAGATGGTAGATGAAGGTGAAGTATGGGGTTCGGAAGGAACTGATAAGTATCAGCCTTTCTATCCCTACAGCAATATCAACGAGCTTGTGGATACTACAGTCAAAGACCCATTCTATACTCAGGCTCAGTACAAGTGTAATCTCGTCAGGGTATATCGTCTGGATGATGACCCGGATAAGGCTGTTGAGAAGACCAAGGAATATCTTTCCACGGTTAAGAGAGCACCCAAAGACTATCTTGATCCTGAGAAGGAGAAAAGTGTTTCGCTGGGTACATACACAAGGTTTACCCAGAAAGGCTCTGGTATCTACTATGTAGGTGTGCCCAGAGATAAATGGGAGACAAAATAGGAGGTGTGAAAGATGGTCGAGCTTTACACGGATAAGGATTCCCTTTACAATGCGGATCAGGAGACTGCATTACAGGGGCTTGAAAGAAATAAGAAAATCGGTCTTTTTGAGGCTCAGGGTTCAGTAAGGTGGGGTGTATCACCTGATCACCTTACCTTCTTTATTGATTTCAAGCGATGTATAGGTTGTTTTTCCTGTGAGACCTCCTGTAAGATGGAGCATGAGGATCCGATGGGTCCCAGGAGAATGAGGGTTATTCAGATAGGTCCGAAGAAAGTGGGCAGGCATACCAAGGCAATGTACTATCCAATGAATTGCTTTATGTGTGGCCATGCAGCCTGTGTTGAATCATGCCCTACCGGTGCCATGCAGAAGCGTGGGAAAGATGGTATTGTCTTTGTTGACAGCGAAGCCTGTATAGGTTGCAAGCGCTGTATGCAGGCATGTCCCTTCGGTGCACCTCAGTGGGATTCAAGAACAGGTAAGGTTATAAAATGTGACTACTGTATGCACAGAGTTGACAAGGGTTTACAGCCAGCCTGTGTGACTAAGTGTTCAACCAGTGCTATCTATTTCGGAAATCCAGCAGATATAATGACATACTTTAGAGAACGCAATGCTATAATGGCTACAAATGTGTTCTTCAATAACAAGGCAGATACCGACCTGTTGGTTTCTCCAGCATATACATTCCCTGAAAAGACTCTTTTCATACCGAGAATAAGACTTAAACCAGGGAAGCTGCCAGAGAGGGTAACCCATATAACCAAAGCTGTAATAAAGAAGTAAAGGGGATAAACCCCCTATCTCTTTAAATTTTTATTTTTTAAGTTCATTGATTTCATTTTTATAAGGAGGCATTGAATTGGCGTCATCAGTAAAGAGTAAGAAATCTCAGGGAAAAAAGAAGAAAACTGTACCTGAGATGCTTAAAGAGCCCCTGCCCGGTTATTTAAAAAAACTTATTATTGCCCCTTCAAACACATGGAAATTTGGACTTACTAAAATTAGAGAAATCAGAGCCATTGAAGTTGGTTCTGTTTTTTTTGCCGAGGATGTTAATAATTTACTTGTTTCACCTGCAAGTGCAGTTTACAGGGATTGGGATAATAATGGCATCCCCATAGATAGAGTTCCCGAGAAGGAGAGAGTTAGATGAATGTAGAGGTTTTTGAAGGTTATGGTATGCAGGAAGTTGACCAGAAGGAGCCCAGTGATAGCACTGTTGTTATGTTTATTGACATCAAACGCTGTATTGGCTGCTTTTCCTGCGAAACCTCCTGTAAGATGGAGCATGAACTCGGTATGGGTCCAAGAAATATAAGGGTTATTCAGATAGGTCCGAAGAAGGTTGATGGAAGAGTTAAGACTCTTTATATGCCAATGCCCTGCTATCACTGTTCACCTGCAGCCTGTGTCGAATCATGCCCCACTGGTGCCATGCAGAAGCGTGGGAAAGATGGTATTGTCTTTGTGGACAGCGAAGCCTGTATAGGCTGCAAGCGCTGTATGCAGGCATGTCCCTATGGCGCACCACAGTATGATTCAAAAACAGGTAAGGTTATAAAGTGTGACTTCTGTATGCATAGGGTAGATTACAGAAAGACATACACCAAGGAAGACCTTAAAAAAATCTACAGGTATTCCTATGATAGTGTTGGTGTTGCCTCTGTTGCCTCTGATGAGATAGGCAATGTTAAGAGGGATGATAAAGGCAGGCTTGTAAATGAGAATGGCGAGGTACTTGTTGGAAGAAAGCTTGCTGAAAAGAGAGATGAAGTTGAAGAAGTGGTTTATGAAGGTTTGTGGGGTGCATGTTCTACCAAGTGTTCCACTGAGGCAATGAAGTTTGGCTATTACAGAAACCTGAAAGGATTTATCTCAGGTATTAAAGATAAAAGGAGAATTTTCAGGATAGGTTCTGTCTTTTATGCTATGCCCAATGATGACTTTCCAATATCAACATTAAAACAGAAGTAATTCTCTTTTAATTTATATTTTTTTCTATTTCTAAATTTGTTTAAGTATGTACTTACCTTATTAAATAAGAGGTGTTAATATGCCAGCCAAACCCAGAGATATATTTGAAGAAAATGACCATATAAGATGGTATTATGACCCTGAACTTGCCAGGGACTGGAAGACTTTCATTAAGAAGTTTAAATATCTATTCTGGATAAATTCAATGAATATAAAGGATAGAGATCACTGGGTAAAGTTTATTGAGGATAAAAAGCCCAGTATAGCCCATGAACCTCTTTTTCCTCAGGATGAGGATGCGTATGCAGATGTCCAGGCTTTAAGGAGGGAAGCTTATTTCCAGATGTTCAGGGCTTTTACAGAGCCCACCAGAGAGCTTTCTCATGATGTTCAGAAAGGAGAATATTTAAAAAAAGTTCTGTCTGTTTTTGATAACCTTTTTGAGGATGAAAAGGTTGATGTGGCTGCCAGGCTTCTTACAGGTATAAATCAGGTTTTTGCAGAGACAAAGCCTGAGAAGTTTTATAGGGATATTGAAGCTGAAAGATTTACTCTATTTGATGACGACCTTTTGCCTTATCTCTCGGGTTACGAGAGTGTATATAGAAGTGAGAAGCAGATAATGGGTGAACTGACGGCTGAAGTTAAAAACCTGTATGAAGAGGAAGGTTATGATATAATCAAAGTTAAGGGAAATCTTCCGCCAGACGAGGCAAAGCTTGAGATAGAATTTATGTTCAGACTCATAGATGATGAGATTTCTGCATGGAAGAGTGGAAACAGAGAGAAGGCTATTGGGCTTCTAAATATGCAGAAGGATTTCCTCCATAAACATATGATTCACTGGCTTCCCTGGTTATGTGATGACGTGGCTGTGCTGGAGTTCAAGAAGGGCATTGCAGAGAAATTCAGAGGTGATGTCAGGGATATTCAGAGTTACACTGGTGAGGTAGTTGAAATAGATTTTTATAGAGGAGCAGCAATTCTCTTAAAAACTCTTCTTGAGCATGACTACAACCAGATTGAAGCTCTTGAAAGGGTTGCTGAAAACCTCGATTCAGAAAAGCTGAAAGAGACTATGCAGGAGTTACCTGAGATAGATATGAAGAAGGAGAATTATTTTTTAATAAGGAGGAGTGAATAGTTAATTTTTATTTATTCTACTCTTGGGTAACTCCCAAGGACTTTTAAAAAAGAAGTAGTTAATCTGAGATTTTCAAGTACTTCCTTGATATTTTTCTCCTTTCTATGTCCATCAAGGTCTATAAAAAATACATAGTCTCCGAGAGCTCTTCTGGAAGGTCTTGATTCGATTTTTGTTAGATTTATTCCATTTTCTGCAAAGATTTTGAGAGCTTCATATAATGCTCCAGGCCTATTCCTGAGATAGAGAATTATTGATGTTTTGTCTTTCCCTGTGGGTTTGTGGTCTGTCTGTGAAATTACCAAAAATCTTGTTTTATTCTCTTTTACATCCTGAACATTCTCTTTAAGTACTTTGAGATTATAGAGCCTTGCAGAGGCAAGAGGTGCTATGGCTGCCGAATTTTTGAGTTTTTTTGTTCTGATTCCTCTGGCAGCATCTGCTGTTGAAGGGGCATTTCTAGTTTTTGCTCCCAGGTCTCTTATTAGCTGCTTGCACTGAGCAAGAGCCTGAGGGTGGGAGATAACCTCTTTAATATCTTTTAAACTTACTCCTTCCAGAGTTAGTAGGCAGTGGTTTATTTCAAGAATTATTTCGGAATATACCTTCACATCTCTTTTAATTAAAAGCTCCTGGGCAAGATGCACGGAACCTTCGATAGAATTTTCAATGGGTATAACGCCGAATTTGACCTCCCCATTGATAACAAAATTGAAAATCTCTTCGAGGTCTCTGGCAAGAACAAGGGCTGGAGAAGTCATAAATCTATAGGCAGCTTCTTCTGAAAAGGTACCCCGCGGCCCCAGTATTGCTATCTTTCCCTGCCTCTGGGCTCTTTTACTTTCAAGAATTATCCTTCTGTATATATCTGCCAGAAAGTCTTTATTGATGTCACGGGCGAGTTTCTCTACTCTACTGAGAACTTCCTTCTCTCGTGATGAGTCTTCAATCTTTATATCCCTCTTCCTTTTATATTTCCCAACTTCATGTGCGATTTTAAGTCTCTCTTCCAGAAGAGAGACTATTTTTTCGTCAATTTTATCAATTGCTTCCCTTATCTTCTGAAGCTCTCTGTCATTCTGCCGTGTCATTGTATATCACTACTATACCGAATGATAAAAAGTTTTCCAGGCCTTTAATTCAAAGTTTATCACCATTCTTCAATAGCCTTCTCTATATTGTCTGTCCATTTTTTCAGTGCTTTTCTCATAATTTTCTTTGCATCATCCTTGGAAACAGCAGCATACTCATAAGCCCTTCCTCTGGCTCTTCTAACTGGTTTTCTGTAAGCCAAGCCAAAGGCTACAAGATTCTGGAGAGCTCTCTGAATTAAACTCCTGCTTTTCTCTATCCTGTCGCTGAGTTCATTTGGCGTACCTGGCTTTTCGAGCAGAGCAAAGTAGAGATCACTTTCCATCTCCCTTATGCCAAGCAGACACTGCATTACAAAGTCAATACTATGGTCATGTGCACATATTATACTTTTTGCTTCCAGCATATCAATTCCTCAGATGTGTTCAAATAAGTTGAACATGTTAATCAAAATTCAACTTATAAACTTATAACTTTAATATATATAAATAATTAATTGAAGGCGAGATATATGAAGAAACTGGCAATAGTTATACTACTTGGACTGCTGGTTCTGGCAGCTGGGTGTACAGGAAGCAAGAAAGCAGGAGGGTCGGAGGCAGAATTATCTCAGGCTTTGAACTCTGGAATGCCTACTCTTGTAATGTTCTATGCTACCTGGTGTCCCCCCTGCAAGATGGAAAAACCTGTAATTAATGAGCTTCAGAGAACATATTCAGGAAAGCTAAATGTTGTGTATATTGATGTTGATAAATACTCTGCTTTAACTTCTAAATATGGGGTTAGAGGTACGCCAACAATGATGTTTTTTAATGGTAATGCTCAGCTTGTTCAGATATATGTTGGTTATACTGATAAGCAGGAGCTTCTCAATACTATAGGTAAGCTGGTGAGGTGATAGCATGGATGAAGTTGAACTTATAAAGAAGAAAAAACTTGAGGAGATGTTAAAGAGAACTTCCAAATCGGAGCAGGAGAACAGAGTGGAATATCCTGATTCACCTGTTTATGTCAATGATTCTACTCTGGAAGAAACTGTGAGGAAGTATCCGCTCCTTCTGGTTGATTTTTATGCTGACTGGTGTGCTCCCTGCAAGATGGTCGCGCCAGTTCTGGAGGAGATTGTAAGGAGAGATTTGCATGGGAAACTGGTTGTAGCAAAGATAAATGTTGATGAAAATTCAAAGTCGGCAATGAAGTATCAGGCTATGAGTATACCAACTATGATAATATTCAAAAATGGCCAGATAGTTGAAAGGATTGTGGGAGCGCTTCCAAAGTCTGCTATACTTTCGAAAATCAGAAGATATCTATAATTTCTTTTTACCTTTTAGCTCTTCCATAAATTTTGTGTCAATTTCTTTGAGGCTTAAATGCTCTTTAGTTTCTTCAAACTCTTCAGTCAGTTCTCTTTCCGCCTCTCTGGAAGCTTTTTTGAACTCTGCAGAAGCCTTACCAATGGTTCTGGCTAACTCTGGAAGTTTATCAGGACCAAACAGTAAAAGGGCTACAATAGCTATAATTATAAGCTCACTATTTCCTATCATCTTCTTCTTCCTTCTTCTCTTCTTCTTTCTTTTCTTCTTCCTCTTCAATACCCTTTTTAAACTCTACTCTGGCCTTTCCAACACTCCTTGCCAGCTCTGGAAGTTTATTTCCTCCAAAAAGCACAAGAACTACAAGAAGTATTATAAGTAACTCATTCGTGCCTATCATCTTAGTCACCCTAAGTGACCATATAATTTAACTTCATTTAAAGATTCTGTATAAAACTTCTCTATTGCTTTAATGTCATCTTCTGTAAAATCTCTTTTATATTTATCATGAGATAGCTTTCTGCCTGTGTTATACTCCCATTTCTCACCTGCAATACTGAACTTCTCCTGCACCCTGTCTCTGTATAACTCCGGGATTACATTGAAAGCACAGAAGGGTACTATTCTTCCATCAGGTAATGCATAATGCACCGAGCACTTCTTGACTCTATCTATGTCATAATTGTATGCATCCTGGAAATGCATCATTCCTATAAATAGGGAACCTTTATGGATTGCTTCAAGCTCGTGATAGGAACCTCTGAAGAAAGAAGACAAAAGTATTTTCTTAAGGTCAAGATTCTCTGGTATTGTTTTCTCGTCTATAAATTCTGATATTCTTCTGAGAGCCTTTACAATTGCTATCCCTCTACCCGCAATGTTTAATCTGCTTTCTTTAACCTCTTCTTCAAGTTCCTGGAGGTAATCAAAAAATCCTTTCAAATCGAAGAATGTGGGGAGAGATACTATACTGTTCTTATCTATAAATACATAGGTTGCCATACCGCATGCAAAGTGGGTTGAGAGGCGATATTTATGAGTATTGAATAGAGCTTCCATAAATTCTGTCAGTATTGCAGTGCTGGGTACAGGGAAGAAGTCATCTCTGGTGACAGCTCCTCCGGTCTGCTCCTCTATCTTCTTTATCACATCTGGAATTGTAATCCTCCTTCTTTCTCTTTCGTCTCTGGGCATTTTTCCCACAAGGGAAACTGGCTGAAAGTTAACACCTCTTATAACATCGTTATTTGCCAGAGCAAATTTGATAATATCTCCAATTTCATGGTCATTTACTCCTCTTATTATAGTAGGAACAAGCACAATATTCAGGTTTGCTTTCCTTGCATTCTCGATTGCTCCTGGAATTTCATAATAGTTTTTAGGATTTGTCTTTCTGCTTATGCCATCAAAGCTCATGTAGAGTATAACATGACCACCATTTGCAGCTTTTTTAACCCTCTGTGCAAGCTCAGGTTTTCGTGAAATTTCTATTCCATTGGTATTGAGAAGGATGTTCATAAATCCCTCTTCTCTGGCAGTTTTTATTATATCAATAAGGTCATCTCTCAGAGTGGGCTCTCCTCCTGTAATCTGAACAGCTTCTGTAGCTACCGGTTTTTCTTTCCTTAAAACCCTGAACATCTCCCTTATAGTTTCCATATTTGGTTCATAAATTCTGCTTCCTTCTTTTGCATAGAAGAAACAGTACCAGCAGTTCAGGTTGCACCTGTTTGTGACCACAACATTTGCCAGACCTGTGTGGCTCTCATGCTCTTCACAGAGTCCACATTTGGTGGGGCAGCTTTTCTTTGGGTTAAAAACATTGGGATTTAGAATTTTCAATCCTTTATTAGCAAACTTTTCTGCACTGTGATAAAGTTCTGCATCTCCCCAGTAAATCTCTTCGAAGTTTCCATGCATGTTGCAGTGCTTTTCAATGAAAATTTTATTGTCTTTTTCATAGACTATTGCATTTAAAATATTAACTTTTCCTGCTGATAGACATTCAGGGCAAATCGATTTTGTGTATCTAAGTATTTTTGAATCGTCATGTAGTGAAAAAACTGGATTTCCTGCCACACCCTTCGATATAAAGTTTCCGCTTTCCATGCTACCGTCCCTCTTAAAATATTATGATTTAAACAGTCTTAAAGTTTTCTATTGGGGGAGTAGATAGCATAGTTGATAAATCCATTTGCTTTTAGAATATAAATTTTCTTAGAATATCTAGTACTCTGACAGACTAATTCTTCACTATATTTATATATTTGGATGTCATCATTTTTTGTATGAAGCGAATTACTATTAATTTAAAACAGGATGAGACTGAATCCTTGAGAAGAATTGTTAAAAA
>BDTY01000028.1 GCA_002897955.1 archaeon BMS3Bbin15 | reverse complement strand
AATATAAACCGCTCTGTGAGATGAAATAATAGTAAGATCACAGTTGGGTTTCATTTCATGCCTCGATATTTTTGATTTTCTCCATCACAAGTCTGTGAAGCGCAAGAAGCCTTGATTTTCTGTCTTCTGTCTGAATAATATCAGCTTCGCCGAGAAGTATGAGGTTGTGGGAGAAGGGGCTGGGTACCGGTGTTTCTGTCTTTTTGAGTATGAGCCTGCCTTCCCTGAGCCATCCGATAACCTTCTCTGCCCTGTGAATGTCAAGCACATCCTGAAGAATTTCCCTGTAGGTCTCCTGAATCACAGGGAAATCTTCATCTATCTCCTTCAAAACTTTCAGAAGAGTCTGTGAGCTCACCTGCTGTTTTGCCACACTTATCTTGTAACCCCTGTAATTTCTGAGCACAAGAAAGCTTCTTGCTGCACAGTGTCTGAACCTTCTCCTCAGAAGTTCAGTATTCTCCATGGTTTTCATTATAAGTTCTTTCAAATCGCTTTTAAGAAGCTCTTTAAATACATCTTCAAGATTCACATTCTTATCTGAAGGTAGCTGAAGAGCAAAGCCATTATCACTTACTACTATGGCAACACTATGCTTTATTTTCTTTGATATTATACTTGCAAAAGCTCTTGAGAGAACATCATTAACCCTTCTTCCGAAAAGGCTGTGAAACACAAGATAGTGTCTTCCTTCGTCATAGGTGTCCTCAACAAGAAAGTCTTTAGTGCCCGGGATTAAAGAATACCTGCTCTGAAGCCAGAAGTAATCCAGAATAGCTCTGGCTGCATTATGGCTTACAGGATAATTTTTAAGTAGCCATTTTTCTGCATCTTCTTTAGAGCTTTTTTTAAGCTTTGCTGCCAGCTTGCTCCTAAATTTCTGGATTTCCATAGCAAGGTCAAAGCTGAGGGGAAGCATCTCTGAAAACCATGCAGGTATGGTTGGGGATGTGGAGGGAGGTACTTTCTCGACATAGCAGCGCATTCCTCTCGAATATCTGAATTTATATGGTTTTCCTCCCAGAACAAAAATATCCTGTTTTTTCAGCTTTTCAAGAAACTCTTCCTCTATACCGCCCAGATGTCGCTTCTCGGGCAGAAGATAAACACCAACCTTAACTTCGTCAGGTATGGCCCCGAGGTTGAGGTAGTAGATTATCCTTGTGTATTTACCGCGTCTTCCGAAGGTGCCTTCATCGGGCTCATACCATATCTTGCCGTAAACTTTTCTGTCCTGTAGCTCTGCATAGTGTCCGGCAAGATAATGAAGAAGCTTTTTGAATGTCTCAGGGTTTAAATCATTGTAGGGATAGCTCCTCTTAATAACTTCAAATGCCTCTTCCACATCCCACTTTCGGGTTAGAGACATTCCGACAATATGTTGGGCAAGAATGTCAAGGGCATTTTTCGGGATTTGAATTTTATCCAGCTTCTTTTCCATAGCGTTTTTCAGCATAACAGTAGTCTCAACCAGGTCATTCCTGTCAAGAGCTATTACTCTTCCCTTAGCAGTTCTGTGTACTCTGTGTCCTGCTCTACCAATTCTCTGTACCGCTCTTGTGGTACTTTTTGGTGAGCCTATCTGCACCACAAGGTCAACAGAACCAATATCTATTCCCAGCTCCAGAGATGTGGAACTCACAACAGCTTTAAGCTCGCCTCTCTTAAGTCTGTCCTCCACATCAAGGCGAGTATCTCTGCCAAGAGAGCCATGATGGGCAGCAATACTGCTGTCATTGTACTTCTCCGGCCATCTTTCCTTTAGTCCATATACAACCTTTTCGGTTCCTGACCTTGTGTTTGTGAAGATGAGTGTGACTTCGTGCCCTGATATATATCTGTCGAGAAATTCATAGAGTTTTTCATTCAGGATTTGGGCTGGTGTATTTATCAAATCGCTGACTGGCGAGACGACTTTCAGGTCGAACTTCTTTGACCAGCTTACGTCTATTATTGTGCAGCTTCTCAGCTTTTTCGTGCTGGAATAACCAACAAGATACTTTGCAGCTTCTTTCAATGGGTGGAGGGTTGCTCCGAGCCCGATTCTTACAAACTCTCTCCCCACAAATTCCTGAAGTCTCTCTATACTGAGGCTGAGATGCGTCCCTCTTTTATTGCTGGCAAGCTCGTGAATTTCATCAACTATAATCCAGCGTACCTCTCTGAGATGCTCAACAAATTTCGGGGCATTCAGCATAATAGCCAGGCTTTCCGGTGTGGTTATCAGAATATGAGGTGGTTTTCTCAGCTGCTTTGACTTCTCAGCGGGCGACACATCGCCAGTTCTCAGCCCCACGTCTACTTCGGGAAGTTCAATTCCCTTCTCTTTTGCTATTTCTCTTATTTCCTTCAGAGGAACGAGGAGGTTTTTCTTCACATCGTTGTCAAGAGCTTTAAGGGGTGAGATATATATGCAGTAAACTTTCTGCTTGAGCTTGCCTTTCTCGCCAATTTTGAAGAGTTCGCTGAGAATTGTCATGAAGCCTGCAAGAGTTTTTCCTGAGCCGGTGGGAGCAGCTATTATTACATTTCTTTTTCTGGAGATTAATTTGAATGAGAAGAGCTGGGGAGGTGTCAAATCATTAAAGCTTCTCTCAAACCACTCTCTCACATAGTGTTCGAGAGCATCAAGGGACTCTTCTTTTGTGAAGGGCTTTCTGGCGTGTATTATGGCCATGCTAAGAGGTGGAAGGGTAACCTTTGAAATTCTTTAACCTTTCTAAGATGTCTGCCCGGTGTATAACCAAACCAGCACGAAAATATTTATCAAAATTGGAATAAGAAATTTCCTCCAGAAGTTCTTCATCAGTAGCCAGTATCATCACCATTGTAGGTAATATCTCCCTGAATTTTACTGTTAGTAACGAACCTTATAGAATTGCAGAAACATATATACTTCTTAAAAATAAAGTTAAATTATGCGATTGCTCTGCATCTCTGACATACATGGAAGATACACAAATATTAAAAAGATTGAGTCTGAGCTTAGAGAAGCTGACATTGTAATTCTCGTAGGTGACATAACTAATTTTGGGGACAGAGATGACGCAATGAAAATTATAAGGGAGTTCATGAAATATAACCCTAAAATTCTGGCAGTTCATGGAAACTGTGACTTATTATCTGTTAATGATGCACTGAAAGAACTCAAAGTCTGGCTTCATGGCAGAAGTACAGTTATCAATGGCACAGGTTTCTTCGGCCTTGGAGGGTCTAACATAACACCCTTTGCCACACCTCAGGAATACTCTGAGGAGAAGCTGTCCAGGATAGTTGAGAAAGCATATAATTCTCTTGGCAATATAGAGAAGAAAATCTTTATCAGCCATACCCCTCCCTACGGCATTCTTGACAGAACAGGTTCAGGAATAAGGGCTGGGAGCAAAGCTCTCAGAAATTTTATAAGAGATGCTGATATGGAGTTGGTAATATGCGGGCATGTCCATGAAGCAAAGGGCATTGAGAAATGGCAGGGAAAGCTTATTGTAAATCCGGGTCCAATGCACATGGGCTATGCTATTGTTGAGGTCAATGATGGGTTAGAGGCCGAGCTTATAAGTTTATAAGTTTATAAGTTTATAAGTTTATGAGGCTGCATCTTCAAGTCTTTTGACAACCCATTTTCTCGGCAGAGAGGCAAGAAACATCCCTGCCTTTGGTCCATAGGCTTTGTCAAGAGTGACAAGATAGATACTCTGAAATGCTGCCTTCAGAGGAACTCCGAGTTCCTGTGCAATTTCATAAATCTTCTGCTGAAGCTCCTCGCCTGACATATCTGAGTTAGACACAACTTCGCCAAGTTTTCCAAGAAATATAATCTGCTCTTCAGAGAGCTTTCCTCTGACGTCATTCAGGTCATCAATAAGGAAAGATTTTATCTCAGGGGCATATTTCTCAAACCATACCCTGGCATATTCCACTCTCCTCAAAATATGTTCTTCCATCTCCTCTCTATAATGCCCGGATTTTTTCAAACTAGATATTATATCTTCTTTTTCTTTATAGACTGAGGCTACCATTGCAGCGTGGGAAAAAGGCAGAGGATTTGGATTTTCCAATGTATCAAGCTGAGAAATTTCATAAAGCCTTTTCATGTGCTTCAATTCTTTTTCACTGCCTACCTTTTCAAGGCCAGAGTAGACCCTGGCATGATTATCATAATCATCATACAACCTTGGAAGTTCCTGCCAGGAGAAGCTTCTTGTTTTCATTAGCTTTTTATTGTAGAAGAAACGAAGAAGCTGGGCAGGGGCCACTTCAAGCCAGTCCTTCGGGTAAACAACATTGCCCAGAGAGGCACTCATCTTCTCTCCGTTAATCATCAAATGCTCATAGAAAATCGGTACAGGCATAGGAAAACCAAAAATTTTTTCAGCTATCTCACTATTGACCCACCATGCACTCGTAGGCACAACATATTCCTTGCCAGCACCTTCACTCACTACCTTCCAGTGAGCCCACTGTGCAGCCCACTCACTCTTCCACATGAGTTTTCCCATGTCTTTAAGGGGGTCAGCTATACCTATGTGGCCACAGCCTTTTGCAGTGTACTTCTCAAATTTATAGTCCTGGCAGCTATAATGCACCTTTCCCTCCTCGTACTTATCAACCCTTGTGGTGATAATCTTGCCGCAGTTCTCGCATATAGGGACAAAAGGGCTATAGCCTTGAGGAATGGGTTTCTGCCTGTATCTGTTCAGTATCTCTATTACCCTGTTTCTATTCTCGAGAATTTCTTTTATATAGGGTTTGAAGCTTCCGCTGGTGTATTCATCACGCATTGAATACCCCTTAATATCTGTTCTCACAAATTTCTGAATAACCTCAAAGTAGGAACTGACATGATGCTCTGCATAACTACTGTGACATCCCCATGGGTCAGGTACGGAGGTTACAGGCATGCCTATGTACTCCTCAAACTTCCTGGGCACGCCCTCAGGGATTTTCCTCAGAGGGTCCATATCCTCTGCCACCCATATAAGTTCTGCGTCATAGCCTGCCTCCTGAAGAGCTATGCACACCGAGTCAGCTCTTATGGTATCGCTGAGCCTTCCTATATGAAGAACTCCTGAAATGCTTGCACTTGTCTTTATAGTAAGTTTATCAAAATCAGGAATCTCTCTATCAATATAATGGAACTTCTCCCTTTCAGTTATTTTTCTTGCTTTGCTATCTGCCCAGAATAAAACATCTTCCATGTTATAAGCTCCTCGTCTCCTCTTTTATCCACATCAGATACTCCTCCAGCCCACCCTCAAGGGGAATTACTGTAATATCAGGCACATCATAACTGTGCAGCTCTCTAACCTCATGTACCAGAGCATCAACCCTTGCTTTAGAAGTCTTCAGAAGTAGAATAGCCTCGCTCTCTTCTTCCATTCTGCCCTTCCACCAGTAAATAGAGGTAATGCCATCTATTATATTTGCACAGGCAGCAAGCCGTTTTCTTATAACAACCCTGGCTATTTTTTTTGCTTCCTCTACATTACCTGTTGTTATATAAATCATGACCACCATAATTAGAAATTAATACACTTGCTGACATACTCCCACGACTAAAGTCGTGTGGTTCTACGCTACATTACTTAGCGAAGGGCGTGTCACCACCCTGTTAATGACTCCCGCAGATGTGAAGCTTTCACCCTGAGCGAGCCCTATATTCACACTACCCACAGCATCTCTATGTGCTTCTAATTTACAATCCAGGCATTTAAATAGCCTTTTCCTTTTCACCATATGTTTTGACTGACATCTAGGACAAACGCTGGAAGTTTCTCTTTCATCTACTGGTGTTACTTTAATTCCATATCCTTCTGATTTTTCTTTAAGCCTTTTTAATATATATCCAATACTCCAGAAGTTGTGAATCATTGAATTTGCTTTTTTGTTGAACTTAGCACTGTCTCGTATATTTCTCAGGTCTCCACAGATTATGTATGAAACTCCTTTGTGCCAGCAGACCTTAACAAAGTCTTTTATAATCCTGTTCATATGACTTCTGAATCTTCTCTGTCTTTTGCGGTATAGTTTACTCAGATGTTTTGATGTATGTCTGTTGTTTACTTCCTTCAAAGTGGACTGGTGTTCAGCAATCCTGTGGTTTAAATACCACCAATCTGCTAGCATAGAATTGGCTCTGTATCCAAATATTCTTTCTCCGGGAATCCACGCCATGATTGGAACTTTTACTCCCAGGTCAACGTATGCTTTTTTGTTTTTAGTTGGTTGATGTGCTGGAGTTACCAGCACAGGTTGAAAAGCATACCATTTGCGTGAGAGTCTATCGTAGGCTATTTCCAATCTTCCCTGTTTGCCATACCATTTATTTCTACCTCTCCATTTTATTTCTAATTTAAAGGGTAGTTTTAGTATGTCACCTCTTAATTTATAACAATTATTTCTGATTAGAATCCTTAAATCTCGCTCACCTGTTTTTCTGTCTTTCCAATAGCCTGGCACTCCTATCTTTTTTATATTCTCTGGTAGCTTACCCTGTTTCTTACCCTTAAACAGAAAGAAAAAAGATTTCCAAGCTTCATTGTTCTTAATTATTATCTGCTGTGCTGTTGCAGAACCCACTACCCTGATGTATTTTTTATATAATTGAGCAGTATTCCAATCTATTTCTCCACCAAAAAAGGATTGCCTTCTTTTGTAGTTAATTTCATTATACATTCTTGAGCAGTTGTCAGCTAACTTAAATAGTCTCGACTCCTGCTCCTTTGTCGGATTCAGGTTGAAAGTATTAGTCCTTTTCATCTTCCATTTATCATATGTGGTTAACAGTTATATATATTTGTATGATGATAATTAACTATGGTTCGCTCTCATCCTACGACTGAAGTCATGGGCTTTTCCACTCACAGTATCGTAAAGGTAGTCAGGTCAATCACCCCCTGCTAAAGCAAGAGGGGCTTGTCCCGTGAGGAATAAGAGCAATCGGTTGATTAGGAGGCATTAAAGAATGCAGAAGTTATTGGTAGAGTTAAAGAACACATCAGGGGATGCCCTTCAAACCCCCTGCTCTGTAAGTGAGACATTAAACAGAGAGGGAACTCTCAGTGTGCCTTGCACAGTACTGGCCAATAACAACTCCGATGAGGACCTACACTATGGCAAGAGTGGACAGGACTTGCGAGTCCCTGTCATAAATATGCGTGGAGAAGTATTAATGCCCACAAGACCGAGAAAGGCAAGGATACTTTTGAAGCAAAAAAAGGCAACAGTAGTCCAGCGAAGTCCTTTTATCATACAACTAAAATACCCAATAGGTGAAAATAAACAGGCTCTTACACTGGGCATAGATTCTGGATACACAACAATTGGCTTCAGTGCTGTAACAGAAAAAAGCGAATTGATTTCAGGTGAGTTAACCATACGAAAAAGAATCTCAAAACTCCTGGAGCAGAGAAGTAGTTACAGGCAAACACGAAGAAGTAGATTATGGCATAGAAAGCCAAGATTCAATAATCGTAGCATAGCAAAAGGCTGGTTTACACCTTCTATTCAGCATAAACTCAACACACATCTGAGATTGATTGAAAAACTGAAAAAGATACTACCTATAACTAAAGTGATAGTAGAAGTAGCGAGCTTTGATACCCATAATCTCCAGAATCCAGAGATTAAAGGAGTAGAATACCAGCTGGGTGAATTACAGGGCTATGAAGTAAGAGAATATCTGCTGGAGAAGTGGAAGCATAAGTGTGCTTATTATGGGAAAAGTAATCTTCCTATGGAAATTGAGCACATTATACCTAAAATCCGAGGTGGAACAGATAGAGTTTCAAATCTGACTTTAGCGTGTCATAAATGTAATCAGAAGAAAGCAAAGCAAACATTAAAAGCGACTGCATTTATGAATATTATTAGATGGAGGCTTGTAAATACTCTGAAGTGTGACTGGACTTATGGGTATATTACAAAGCATGATAGGATTGAAATAGGGTTAAAGAAAAGCCATGTTAATGATGCTTTTGCTAGTGGAAAGAATTAGAAAAGAAGCAGGAGTTATGTTGTAACCCCAACAAGAAGGAATAACAGAAGTTTACAACCCAATGATTTAGTGAAATCTGTTGGATTATTATGTAAAGTGAAAGGAGTATTTAACTATGGTAAGTGGGTTAGACTTATAACTAAAGCAGGCAAGCATATTAACACGAATATTAAGAAAGTGGAGTTGGTGAAATATGGCAAAGAAATACAATTTTAAAAGAGGTGAGATAGGGCAATTCTCCACCCATTGAAATGGGTGGTTTCATTGCCCAGATTATCATGAATAGAGTAAAGCTGGAATACTGGCAGTGGTTTATTGTTGTTTCTATTATAGCTACCGCTTATACGATTGTGAAAGGACAGCTTTCGAAAAATGAGATTGTTTTCTTCGCCATTCTGCTCCTCTGGCTTTCTCTTCTTCAGGCATTGAAAAGAAGTAAAATCAATGCTGAAAAGCATGCAATATTCCTCCTCGTAAAGACTGAAAAGGGAAAGGGATTTATCGAGAAGATTAGTAAGTATAAAAGGTTCTGGAAGATTGTAGGAAACTTTATGGTCATAGTTGGAGTCCTGGGCATGTTTTTCATGCTCTTCAGTCTTATTAATGCCATATATCTTACCTATTTTAAAAACATACCTGCAATGAAAACGCAGCTACTTATACCTGGTTATACAATACCATTGTGGTACGGTCTTTTTGCCTTTGTAACTATAGTTGTTGTTCATGAATTTTCACATGGTATTTTAGCTAGGGCTGAGGATATTCCGATTAAAAGTCTGGGTGTATTTTTTGCCTTTGTTATTCCTCTGGGTGCTTTTGTGGAGCCTGAGGAAGAAGTCTTCAATAAGAAGCCCTGGCTTTCACAGCTGCGCGTTTATTCTGCAGGGTCTTTTGCCAATCTGTTTCTTGCTGTCATTGTGCTTTTTGCTTTAACGCCTTTAGCCATGCATGCCTTTTTTCAAAGCGAAGGTGTACAGGTAGTAAATGTTGTCAAGGGTTCTCCCGCTTATGGTGTTCTTGAGAGAGGCGATATGATAATGGATATAAGAGGTACACCTATAAAAAACTTTAAGGACTTTTATGAGAACCTAAAACAGCTGAAGCCGGGAGAGAAAATTAAAGTAACCACAGAGCGGGGAAGCTTTATACTTACGCTGGCACCAAGAAAGGATGACCCCAAAAGAGGATTTATAGGTATTGAAACCTTTCTGCCAGTTAAAAAAGGAATTTTCCACATTGTTAATTTCCTTCCTCTTGACTTAATCAGTCTGTTCAGGTGGGTTTTCTTTCTTAATTTTATTGTGGGCCTTGTAAACTTACTTCCAATACATTTTGGTGTTGCAGCCACCGACGGGCATCACATACTTAGAATCATACTCAACAGATTTATGAGAAATGTCAGAGCAGAGAAATTTTCCTCGGCAATATCAATCTTTATTGGCCTGGTTATTCTACTTAACTTAATAAAACCCCCATTATGAGGTGAAAATTTTGGATTTAGAAACAAGAAGACAATTTATACATATGTCAGGTTTGGCTACACCGTTTTATCTGCTGATAATAAAAATTTATTTTGGTAATATGGCGCCTGCTTTTCTTTTGGCTATTATGCTTGCTATTGGCTATTTCGTAGCTTCCCTGTATTCAAAGGGAGTTAAATTGCCATTATTCTCCCAGCTTATCGACATGGCTGAAAGAGAACGTTCAAAAGTTACACCTGGCAGGGGCACTTTCAGATTCTATACTGGTGCACTTCTTGCCTATATTCTTATGTTAGTTTTTAATAAGCCCTACTTCATGTTTGCCAGTGCCGTGCTGGTTCTTGCTATGGGGGATTCTGCATCAACACTTGTGGGTGTGAGGTTTGGCAGAAATAAGATACCATATAATAAACATAAAAGTATTGAAGGTGCTGTCGCAGGCTTTTCTTTTGCCTTTATAGGAATCTTTCTTGCACAGGTACTGATTTTTGCAGTTTCGCCACTATATGCAGTCATAATCTCTGTTTCAGCTTCATTTATTGGCATGCTGGTTGAGAGCCTGCCTCTTCCGGTGGATGACAATCTGAGCATTCCTGTTGCTACAATAGTTTTCTTAAGTATTATTTTTTAGCTAGTGAAACATACCGTACTATTATTACTTCTTATTCTTAGTAAGAAGTAGTCAATAGTAAGAGGAGTGATAGGCATTGCCCTGAAAAATGAAGTTGCTGAGAGGCTCATAAAACTTTTGAAGGAACAGAAATGGAAAGAATTCCAGAAGGAAGTCAGAGAATTCCATCCATTTGACTTGAGTGAATTTATCCATAATCTGGAGGAAGGTCAGAGAAGAGAAGTCCTGACAATGCTCGAGCCAAAAATAGTCGCTGAATTCTTTCCAGAGCTTAAAGAGGAGGTTCAGGCAGAGCTGCTTGAGCTTCTCGCACCAGGGTCCGCTGCAGAGCTTCTTAAAAATATACAGCCGGATGAGGCTGTGGATGTTTTAACTCTTCTTATTCCGGAAAAGAGAAATAATATAATAAAATATCTTCCAGAGGAACTTCAAAAAGATATAAGGCTTCTACTTCCATATCCTCCAGATACTGCGGGAGGGCTGATGACAACAAAGGTTCTTGCCCTTTCCAAAGATATAGCTGTCAGAGAGGCTGAAAAATATATAAGGGAAAATGCCAAGAATTTCGAGACGATATACTATCTATATGTTGTTGATATAAATGGAAAGCTTGTTGGAGTTTTATCTCTCCGTGACCTCATGCTTGCCCCAGAAGACAAAAAACTTGAGGAGATAATGGAAAGCAATGTAATTAAAGTTACTCTTCATATGGACCAGAAAGAAGTTGCAAAAATTGTTGCTGATTATGACCTGGCTGCTGTACCTGTGGTGGATAGAGAAGGCAAGTTAACCGGTATTGTAACTGTGGATGATGTTGTAGACATAATTGAAGAGGAAATAGTGGAGGATATGGGGCAGCTGGCAGGTACCGGTGTTAAGATTGACTGGCTGGTGGATGCACCTGTAAGGGAAGTTGTAAAGGCAAGATTACCCTGGCTATTTGTTGCTCTCGTTGGGGACGGACTTGTGACTTCAACAATTATAAAGCATTTTACAAATATTCTCGGGTCTGTTATTGCATTTTCTCTTTTTGTTCCGGTTATTATGACTATGGGGGGTAATGTCGGTCTTCAGACTTCTACAACTTTTGTGAGAGCTATCGCCATAAAGGACATAGGGGGAAAGATGAGTTATATGCTGAGGGAAATAAAAATAGGATTTACAATGGGTTTGATAGCAGGTAGCATAACTGCTATTTTTTCTTATTTACTTGTAGGTCAACCTGTAATCGGTCTTATTGTAGGTTTTGCCATGCTCTGCGCGATGAGTCTGGCAAGCAGTATGGGTGTCTTCATCCCTGCAATTCTCGAAAGGCTGGGAATTGACCCGCCACTGGCCAGCGGCCCTTTCATGACAACAATTCAGGATATTACCAGCCTGATGGTATATTTCTCACTGGCTACTATCTTCTTCAGCCATGTAGTTTAATATCCTGGAAAAGATATTCTAAGGCATACCAGTTTCATAGACATTTGGGCAATGAAACCATCTCTCTTCAGAGAAGGCAGGCATTGTCTCTATTTCGCCTCTTTTAAAATTGTATAAGAAAAATAAATTTTAATGATAGTTTTTTTACAGAAGCTATATTGCGATTTCGAACTGTTCGAACTCGAAACATTTATATACTTTTATAGCAATTTGTCTTACATATGATTGGTCTATGGAAAATTTCATCAAAAAATGGAAAGGACAGAGGGATTCTTACATTTTATGTACTCTACTCTTTAAAGAAAAAACCTAAATCAGGGTATGATATACTCAAGGAAATAGAAGGGAAGACTGAAGGGCACTGGAAACCTAGTAAGGGGACGTTATATCCAATCTTAAATCAATTAGAAAAAGAAGGATTAATTAAAGTGAATAAGGTTGATATACGTTCAAAGAATATTTTTGAACTTACAGATATGGGTATGGAATTATTGAAGAACACGAAGAACCATAGAAGAGAGTGGAGAGAAAAATACGTACAGTTCAGGAATTTGTTTGTAGATGTCTTTGGGGAAGAAAAGGTTGATATTACCAGCATAATTTTTGAAATAAAAGACACAGCTTTTGAACTGTCATCAAAGAATCAGGATAAAGTCATGGAAATACTCAAAAAATGTTTATCCGACCTGAAGAAGATGGAGTAAAATGTTAACAATAAAAGTTGAAAACCTTACTAAGGAATTTAATGGCGTAAGAGCTGTTGATAGTATTTCATTTAATGTTAATGATGCAGAACTTTTTGGTATTCTTGGTCCCAATGGTGCAGGTAAAACAACCACGATAAACATGCTTACCACACTGCTAAAGCCTACCTCGGGTTATGTAGAGGTGGCTGGATATGATATTTCTAATAATAAAGATGAAGTCAGGAGACACATTGGCGTTGTTTTTCAGGAACCGTCTCTTGATATTAATCTGACAGGAAAGGAAAATCTGGAATTTCATGCCATGATGTATAAAATGGATAAAGACGAAAGGGAAAAAAGAATAAAAGAAGTTCTCGAACTTGTCGAACTGACAGAAAAAGCAAATGTTCTGGTTGAAAATTATTCTGGAGGCATGAAAAGAAGACTGGAGCTGGCAAGAGGTTTTATTCATAAACCCAAAGTTCTGTTTCTGGATGAACCGACACTTGGCCTTGATACTCAGACAAGAAGACATATCTGGGACTATATAAAAAAATTGAACCGGGAAGGTAATGTTACAATTATTTTAACAACACATTATATGGACGAGGCAGATTACCTTTGCGACAGGGTTGCAATAATTGACAATGGAAAAATTGTTGCAATGGATACTTCGGATAAACTAAAAGATGTGCTTGGTGGGGATGTTGTATCTCTTGAAATTAAAAACAATATTGATACACTGATGAACCATCTGAAAAATTTGAAATGGATAGAATCAATGAAAAAGCACAATAATAATTTAAATTTAACTATGGAGAGAGGAGAAAAAAGGATACCTGAATTAATTAACATAGCTCAAAAAATAGGAGTAAATATTGATTCTGTCAATTTACGTAAACCAAGTCTTGAGGACGTATTTCTCCATTTTACAGGGAAAACCATCAGAGAACAGGATGGCAACCAGAAAGAGCGGAACAGAGAAATTATGAGGAGAAGGATGAAAAGATGATTGATGGAATAGCAATATATGTGCTATGGCTGAGAGAAATGAAAAGATTTCTAAGAGCTAAATCCAGAGTTGTAGGTACATTGACTCTACCATTATTATTCCTTGCGTTCTTAGGTTTCGGGTTCAATAATATGGCTATTCCAGGTATGTCAAAAAATGTCGATTATATCAATTTTCTTGTTCCAGGGATTATTGGAATGAGTATGCTCTTTACTTCGATGTTTGCCGGGATATCTGTTTTATGGGATAGGGAGTTTGGTTTTTTAAAAGAGATTATGGTTGCTCCTGTGAGTAGAATATCCATTGTACTTGGCAGGATAGCAGGAGGCACAACAACTGCAGCAATTCAGGGTATATTAATTCTTTTTATCTCAGTTATAATGGGATTTAAAATTCCAGGAGTTCTGTCATTCTTATTATCTGTTGTTTTCATGGTGCTGATTTCTACAACTTTTATTGGGCTTGGGTTCATATTTGCATCAAATATGAAAGATACTCAAGGGTTTAGCATGATAATTAACTTTGTCATGTTTCCGCTTTTCTTTTTATCAGGAGCATTATTTCCATTGCAGAATTTACCTGTCTGGATAAGGTATATTTCGTATCTTGACCCATTAACTTATGGTGTAGATGGTTTGAGAGGCATACTGGTTGGAGTTTCTTCATTTCCAATTATTTTAAATTTTATAATTTTAGCCGGGTCCTCTTTAACAATGGTTTTACTGGGTGCATACTCCTTTGAAAAGAGTGACGTTGTTTAACAGCCCAAAGTATATTGTAGTATCCTGAATTATTTTCCCCTCTATTTTTATAAAGTATGCATGGCCAAACTTACTCCGCAGAAGGTCATTGGGTCATTCTACAGAATGAACGAAGTGGTCTCAGCTCGCCCTGATTCAAAAGGTTACACCAGGAAGGGTCAATCAACTCCGGGAGCACTATCGGCGAACAGATAATTCACCTGCATTAAAATCATCAAAGCATGTTAATGCAGTCCTCCCGTCTGGTGGGAGCCTATGGGTTTTTGATAATGTCATTCTCATTCTCATTCTCATTCTCATTCTCATTCTCATTCTCATTCTCATTCTCATTCTCATTCTCATTCTCATTCTCATTCTCATTCTCATTCTCATTCTCATTCTCATTCTCATTCTCATTGATAGATGTTCACAGTTCTATGCTAATGCTGGTGAGAGGAAAGCCCAAGGCGAATGTGAATATGAGATGTATCTTAGAGTTAATGGTACAAAGCATATCAGGGAGGGTTAATCACCTGCAAACCAACGGAAAAGTGGAAAGGTTCTACGGGACTGTAGCCCGGAAACTATATCTGTTTAATTCAATCGATGAACTGGTGCATGGCATAATGAGATTAAATCATATATGAGTCTGAACATGGCTCAGCTGGAAACACCTGAAAAGGCATTCTGGAAAAAGCTACGGGGATACGTCCTCGGTAACTTCCTGAGCTGGGCAGAACCTAAAGAGGAGGCAGAAGCATGAAACGAAATAATTGCCAGATAACACAAAGCACATATACCTACCGAAATATTTATATATTATTGAAATGACATTTATATAATATTGAAATGATATACATATATTATTGAAAAACTAAATCGTTACGATATGAGGAGGAAGTGTAAGTGATAGGAAAGGATGGTAAGGGAAAGGGGGGTAAATTCTCAGTTTTTATTGGTTTTGTTTTAGGATTTTTAATTTTAGTCTCTGGTGTAAGTGGAGCGACAAATGTAAGCTCCTGTCAGGTAATAGACCAGAGTGGCACATATGTTCTCAACACAAGCATAACAAACGGCACTGTAACTGGCTGTATGAATATTACTGCCAGCAATGTATTACTGGATGGCACGGGCTACAACATTAATGGCACCGGTACGTATGGCACTTACGGGGTGTATGTTTACAACTCCTTAATCACGCTGACAAATGTCACCGTTAAGAATCTGAATGTGACGAACTGGTATTACGGCATCGAGTATAATAATACTCAAAACGGAAGCATAGACAATAACACCGCGAACTCGAACAAAAACTATGGAATTTACCTCATCTCTTCCAGCAGCAATACCCTGAGCAATAACACCGCGAACTCGAACGGCAACGGTGATGGAATATACCTCCGCTATTCCAGCAGCAACACTCTGAGCAATAACATCGCGAACTCGAACAGCGATGGAATATACCTCGACTCTTCCAGCAATAACGCCCTGAGCAATAACACCGCGAACTCGAACACCTATGGAATATACCTCAGCTCTTCCAGCAACAACACCCTGAGCAATAACACCGCGAACTCGAACACCTACGATGGAATCCACCTCGGCTTTTCCAGCAACAACACCCTGAGCAATAACACCGCGAACTCGAACACCGTTGGAATAGGCCTCTACTCTTCCAGCAATAACAATACTCTGAGCAACAATAATGTGAGTTCGAACTATGCCGATGGAATCTACCTCATCTCTTCCAGCAGCAACACTCTGAGCAATAACACCGCGAACTCGAACAACAAGTATGGAATAGACCTCTATTTTTCCAGCAATAACAACACTCTGAGCAATAACAATGCGAGTTTGAACAACTACTATGGAATCGTCATCAGCTATTCCAGCAATAACAACACCTTGAGCAACAACACCCTAAGTAGCAATAACTGGGACTTCTACTCAGTGGGTTCCAGTGGGAACACGATTAATACAAATCTCTTCACCAGCACAAAGGCGAGCTTCACTTACAGCGGCGATATCAAGGTGAACTCCTCCATGGCGCCTGCTAGCGATCCTACTGGCTACAGCAACATAGGCAAGTACCTGAATATAACCAACAACACGGTAGCATGGGTCTACCTGAACATCAGCTACAGCAACAGCGATGTTGCAGGTTTGACTGAGAGCACGCTCAAGATGTGGCGGTACAACAACGGCACGTGGAACCAGACACCAGCGCCCAACAACGTTAGCGCAGCGCAGAACTACGTGTATGCTAACTTAACCAGCTTCAGCGTCTTTGCTCCGATGCGTGACCTCACTCCTCCCGAGGTGAAAATAACCTCGCCTGCAAATAGCACCTACAGTACAACACACCTTCCTCTTAATTATACTTCATCAGACCTTAATTTACAGACAACCTGGTATCAGTATAATGGTAGTAATGTTACTTTGTATGGTAATACAACCTTTACGGCTCTGAATAATAATGAATCCACTCTGATTCTCTGGGCTAATGATACCGCAGGAAATATCAATTCAACATCAGTAACATTCACCGTTGATACACCTCCATCAGTCAATCTGATTTCGCCAACGAATAGCACTTACAACACAACGCAGATTCCTCTCAATTATACTTCTTCAGATGCTAATTTACAGACAACCTGGTATCAGTATAATGGCATAAACACGACATTAACAGCCAATACAACCCTTACAGCTCTGAATAATCAGGAATCAATCCTGACTCTATGGGTTAATGATACTGCAGGAAATACCAATTCAACATCAGTAACATTCACTGTTGACACCACACCCCCATCAGTCAATCTGATTTTACCGATAAATAGCACTTATAGCACAACGCAGATTCCTCTAAATTATACTTCCTCAGATGCTAATTTACAGACAACCTGGTACCAGTATAATGGCATAAATACGACATTAACAGCCAATACAACCCTTACAGCTCTGAATAATCAGGAATCCACTCTGATTCAGTGGGCTAATGATACTGCAGGAAATATCAATTCAACATCAGTAACATTCACCGTTGACACCACACCTCCATCAGTCAATCTAATTTCACCAACGAATAGCACTTACAGCACAACGCAGATTCCTCTAAATTATACTTCGTCAGATGCTAACTTACAGACAACCTGGTATCAGTATAATGGCAGTAATACAACCTTAACAGCCAATACAACTCTTACAGCTCTGAATAATAATGAATCCACTCTGATTCTGTGGGCTAACGATACTGCAGGAAATATCAATTCAACATCAGTAACATTCACTGTTGATACAACTCCGCCCGAAGTGAAAATAATCTCGCCCTTGAATATAACTTATAATACCTCCTCTGTTATCCTTAACCTCTCGAGGAGTGATAACTTTGGTGTTAACACCACTCTCTACAGTGTCGACGGGGCTGCCAACATCACCTACAGCGCTCCGACAACTGTGACTGGGCTGGCGAATGGCACGCATAACATTGTTGTCTTCACTAATGATAGCGTTGGCAACGTTAATATCACCAGTGTCTTCTTTTCGTTAGACAACATTATTAATGAAAGCGTTAATAACATCGTTGTGAATGCTTCAAACAACCAGACCAATGTGAGTATACCTGGCGTCTTCATCAACATCAGCACCGTACTTGCTCTTGTCGGCAAAGTTAATGTTACAGTTTATTCCGCTACTCCGCCCAGTGTTAACACTTCTCTGAGCGTAGCCAGATATGTTGAGATAAATGTTAGCGATAACATGAACGACACCAGCGGAAACCTGAGCTGGGTATATCTCAGTGTAAACTATACCAGTCAGGAGGTTAACGGCCTGGACGAAAGCACTCTAAGGCTATACTGGTGGAATCCCAGCGCTGGCAACTGGACAAAGTTGGTGAAAGGTGTAAATTTAACCGCCTACGGTGGACCCTATGTCTACGGTGCAGGTGTTAATACAAGTGCAAACTATGTCTGGGCAAACCTATCGCATTTCAGCACCTATGGTATAAGCGGCTCAGTTCCTACCCCATCTATAACTGCTGTCTCCTATGGAGGAGTCTACACCCCTGAAGTAACTCTACTTGGCAACTCCATCGACTTATCTCTTGCAGGAGAGCTTGTGAACTATCTCAAAGCCCAGGGAATAACCGTACACATAACAAATGCCCAGAATTTCAGTGAGTACAGCAAATGGCAGTATGTCATCATCCTTGGCGGACCTGAAGCATATGAAGGCGTTGGCGATATTGTTGCAAACATAATAAGCAATAAGGATAAAGCTGAGATACTCAATGGCAGCATCTATATGAAGGAGGGCTCTGTGTTCCGTAGTGGGGGCGTAGT
>BDTY01000027.1 GCA_002897955.1 archaeon BMS3Bbin15 | reverse complement strand
ACACGTCTCAAGAATGCTCCTCGTGTGGTAAAATAGTCAAGAAAATCCTTAATATTAAAATACATAACTGTCCTTACTGTGGGTTGATTCTTGATAGACATGTTAATGCTGCCATAAATATATTACATAGAGGAATGATAAAAGTAGGGTTGGGATACACCGATTTGATGCCTGTTCGAGGTCTAGCACAAGTTCCACCGATGACTCAGGAAGCCCACGAATTTAGTCGTGGGTAGTTCACTAAGTTGATATTCAAACTGACAGTGAGTATATAGAAAAGCTAAAAAAGCATCAGTTTTGCTGAAATGACACATCCCCTGATGAAATATTCTGCTCCTTGCCGGTGTTATAAATATTATTCTCCTCGCTTATCCCCTCACTCTATTATACCTGAATACCGCCTGTCTTCTGCAAAATTTTTATATTGGTTATCCAAAAGTTTAAAATGTATAATGAAAAATAATGATAGATCCATCAGGAGGCATTAAGTTGGTGGAAGATTCTCATAACAAAGCTGCAATAAAGGGCCTGGACCCTGAGTTTAAGTTTGAAGTTATTCAGGCTGGTGGAGAAGGTTTAAGTGCCTGTTATCAATGTGGTACATGCACCGGTGGCTGTCCCAGCGTGGAAGATATGGACTATACACCCAGACAGATAATCAGGATGGTAGCATTTGGAATGCGTGAAAAGGTGCTCAATGCCACTACACCTTTTATATGCGCATCCTGCTACCTGTGCCAGATGCGCTGTCCCAGGGATGTTAAAATTACAGATGTTATGGCAGCCATTAAAAGCATTTCCATAAAATACAGCAATTCGAGCGGAAATACAAAAGGTCAAGCATTCTACACCAGTTTCAATGAAATAGTTTATAATCTTGGTAGATTGTTTGAACCTATGCTCATGCTCAAGGCAACCTTCAGGAGTAAAGAAAGTTTTGGAAACAAGATTAAATATCTCATAAAAAGTGCTCCTCTTGGCATTGAATTCATAAAACACAGGAAATTCCCCCTGAAACCTCAAAAAGTTGAAAGTATAGAAGAAGTCCGGAAGATATATGAAAACGTCAGGAGAATGGAGGCAGAAAAATGAAATATTCATATTATCCGGGTTGCTCCCTTGAAGCTACTTCTGTTGAATATGACATGTCCACAAGAGAAGTTTTTAAAGCTTTTGATTTAACTCTTGAAGAAATACCGGACTGGAACTGCTGCGGTGCCAGCTCTGCTCATTCTGAGAGCCATCTTCTCTCTCTGGCACTACCGGCAAGAGACCTTGCCAAGGCTGAAGATATGGAGGCAACTGTTGTAGCGCCCTGCCCCAGCTGCTATCAGAATATGAAGAGAACAAAGGAATATGTGGGAAAGAGTATAGAGAATAGAGAAAAGATAAATAAAGCTCTTGAGGGTACCGGTTTGAAAGTAGAAGGCAAGGTGGCTGTGAAGCACCCGCTTGATATAATGGTTAATGAACTTGGCCTTGAGAAGCTTGCTGAGAAAATTAAAGTTCCTCTTGAAGGATTGAGGGTTGTGACATACTATGGATGTATGATAACAAGGCCGGAAGGTAGCTACACCTTTGATGATATGGAAAATCCTGTAAGTATGGACAGAATCACCCTTACCCTTGGAGCCTCTGTACTTCCCTTCACAAGAAAAACAAGATGCTGCGGCGGCCCCGTCATGGTAAACAACGAAGAAACAGCTTTAAGGCTGAGCTATGACATCCTCAGGGAGGCTAAAGAAGCTGATGCTCAGGCTATAATTGTCGCGTGCCCTCTATGTCATCTCAGTCTGGATGCCAAGCAGCCCATTATAGAAAAGAAGTACGGTGACAAAATCAACATCCCGGTAATATATTTCACACAGCTAATTGGCCTTGCTCTTGGCATACCTGAAGAAAAACTGGGATTTGATAAGCTTATAATAGACGCATCAGAAATAACTGCAAAATATAAACCCAAGAAAAAGAAATCAAAGAAGAAAAAGGCTACTGCAAAAGCGAAGTGAACTATTTTATATTTTTAAGGATATCAATTTCCTTTTCCCGGCGTGACAATAGTCTCTTCATCCATATAAATGTCCTCTTCATCAAAACTCTCCCTCTCCACCTTCTCTATTCTTAGCAGTGATGAAGCATACCAGTCACTTTCAGGAATATTTAACTTAAAATCTGTTTCTTTCATAAGGGGATATGCAGAATAAAAATCACTCCATTTATTAATATCCTCAGGATACATGCTGAAGTCTCTCAGAATATCTGTTATAACCGCATTGTTACTAAGAAGCCACTCTTCAAAACTTAACCACTTGCTGAGAGAACTTTCAAGAGTTGTCAAGCCCACATAGCCGGCCCCTCTGTTTTTTATAGTACTCATTCCAGCTCTGACAAACATTTTAAGACCGAGAAGACTTTCAGGTGGCTCCGAAACAAATACAGTGAAGCTCTCTTCAAGAATTCCAGGAGGCCTGCTCAAATCCTTTTTTAAAACCTCAATTTTCATATTTTCTTTTGCGGCAATCTTCTTTATAAAACCGGTAATTCTGTCATCCAGCTCTATGACAGTAATTTTCTCAGGCAAATCTGTTAAAGCAGCATAAAGGCTGAAAAGGTCATCATCCCCAAGAACTATAATTTCCTCGCCTTCAATATCGCCTCTTTCATACATAAAAGCTGCCTTTTTTGCCAGATATACAGGATGCATAAGCCCCTGGTCATATTCGGCTATAGGAAGAGGCCTGTTCTCTGTTAGCTTCTCAAATTTTCTCAGAGCTTCTTCAAAGGCATTATCAATTTTAAGTCCTGAACCTGAACAATAATCACATCTAACATTCTGCCTGGGTTCCAGCTCCGTGCTACTCTTAAGCAAAAATTTATTATTTTTATATTCAATCACACCATCTCTGATAAGCCCTTCAAGCTCATTCACAAGTTCTTTAAGACTGGAGTCCTGCTCTGGAATAAGTTCCCAGAAGGTTTCAGGTGATGCTTTAATGGAACGCAGTAACTGCTTTTTTAATCTTGATTTTCTGCTCAAACTCCTCAACTCCTCTCGAAATAACTCTTTCCTTAACATCCTCTGCCTCCAGAACTTTCGAAATTCTCCTCGAAGCCTCAAGAGCTTTATTCCTGTCACCGCATGTAAAGATATCAAGAGCACAATAGCCATACTCTGGCCATGTGTGCAGGGCAAGATGAGATTCAGCAAGCATATAAAATGAGGTGACTCCACCGGGCGTAAACTGGTGATGCCTGTGAGTTAGAACTGTCAGACCAACCTCTTCAACAATTTTATCTAAAAGAGGACCCAAAACTTCCTTTTTTGAAATTATATCAGGATTACATCCACAAATCTCAGAAATTACCTGAATACCTACTTCAATCTTCATCTATGTCACCTCCTTTTTATCAATCAACATTATCAATCAACAAAAGCTAGATAAACGTTAACAGAAATATATAATTTTTGAAGAGAGAAAATTAAACCTTTTTAAGAATTTTAGCTATTTTTCTGGCTTTTTCGCCTGGTCTTTCACTTTCATATATTTCTCTACCAACAATCTCAAAGTCAGCTCCTGCTCTCATGGCATCCCCTATTTCCGCGCCCTGAGCTTTAACACCTGGAGAGAATATTAGAAGGTTTTTTCCTACAACACCTCTGAGCTTTGCAACCCTCTCAGGTCTGGTGGCAGGTGCAACTATTCCTCTGGCATACTCACATGCAAGGACTGCAATCTCTTCGCTTACAGGCTGAATAAAAGCCTCTGCACCAGGATGGGACATCTCAGCAACAACAATTATATCAACAATTTCGGAACACGCCTTCAGAACATCCTCGCCCACAAAACCATGAACTATCACATATCCCGCACCCGCATTTCGTGCAAGCCGGCATATAATCTCTGAAGTATTCGGTATATCGGCAACCTTGAAGTCAGCAATAACGGTTTCTGTGTAACTCATAAGCTCTTCTATTATATCAAGACCGGAGGAGAGCACAAGAGGATAGCCCACCTTTATAGCCTGCACATAACCTGAGGTTTCCTCAGCAATATTCAGAGCTTTTTCTCTATCTGTAACATCAAGTGCAATAATCAAACCTTTAGCCTTCATAATACTCTCTCCATCAAACTTGCTGCCATTATCGGGAAGATTATTGTGGCATCACCTATAACTGTGGCAACTCTTGCTTTTTCTTTAGCCTTTCCCCAGCTTATACCTTCCTCAAGTTTGGCACCACTCAGGCTTCCTCCCTCCTCTCTATCAAGAGTTATCTGCACTGCATAGTCAAAACCCTCTCTCAGAAGATTTGCACCCATTATATAGTGCTTCGGAAGTCCTCCCCCAAGAAAAATGGCACCCACCTTACTGGAGGACAACACAAGAGTTGAAAGTTCTTTCATATCTTTTAACACATTCAGAGAGATTCTATTTGTCTGGGAGAAGAAAAAGAGCTGGAGACCAAGCATGGAATCTGATATACCAGGGGAGAAGATAGGAACATTGTTTTCATAGGCTGCCCTGATGAAAGAATCTCTATCCTCAAGATGCTCACCAATCTCTGTTATCAATTCTCTCGGCGAGAGATTCTCAATATCTTCTTCAGGTATTGTTCGGAGGAAATCCTGGACGAAATCCTCAAAGGAAACAAAGTCTTCAACTTTTGCATAAACATTTCCAATTCTACCGTAACCCTTTTTATGAAGCTCTATATCATCTGCTCTGAAGTCTCCGACTATGTGGTGACCTCCAAGAGCCTCTATAATATCATGCACAAGGTTTGCTCCGGAAGTGACAATGCCTGAGATGACACCCTCTCTTATAAGGTCGGATATAATCTTCCTCAAACCTGATGCGCACATTGGCCCGGCTAAACCCAAGAGCACTGTAGCATCGTCTCTTACCATCTCCTCAAAGATTGAACATGCCTCGGCAAGCTTGCCTGCACCGAGCACTCCCGCCCTTCCATACTCGCCTATCAGAGAATCCACTGTCATGGCAGGCTTGATTTCAATCTGCCCAACTCTCCTCATGGCATCTTCCTCTTCCTGATTTCAGCCAGCTTTTTTTTCAATATTACAATCTCCCTATCAATAGCTTCAATTTCTCTGTCCAGCTCTTCCCTGTCGTTGGTGAACTGCTCTTCGTCAATTTCATTTAAGGCAAGCTTCTTTCTTAAATTCTCTATACCTGATTCATATTTACCTCTCAACTTTGAAAGTTTTCTTATTTCAGAAGCAAGCTCCGCTCTTTCCCTGACAGTTTTGACCTTTCTGTCAAAGCCTGAAAATTTCTTCCTCTTCAGGTCGGAGATAACTCTGAAGTCCCTCATTCTACTTGTTTTTCCCACATTAACAGGTCTGGGTTTAGAGATTAAGTAGACAGCGACTATAACTCCAAAAAGAACTGAAAAAATCAGTATATATGAAGCTGCCGAACTTTTGCCCTCCGGACTGGAGGTGGTTCCGGGCAGAGTAACAGTAGTGTTCAACTCATACTTTTTTTCTCTGGAAGACATATTTGAAACCTTAAGAATTTCTCTCTCAAGAGTCCTCTGAACCGAAATAGATACCTTTCGACTCACATCTCTGGACTTTATTGAGACATCATCAAGCAGGGAAAGAGCTTTTCCGGCATGAAGATAAGCAGGATAATAATCTCCTGAAGACATTAAATTTTCCGCCCAATTTATCTCCCTGAAGTAGCTGTAGAGTTCTCCATCAGCTTCTCTGTAAAGTAATATCTGGTTGCTGACATTTAAATTATAGCTATGAGCATTTTCAAGAGATGAATTGGCATCTTTAAAGGCAAAAAGAGCCCCACTCTGTCTGGCCTTTGCAATAGTGATAGTTTCACCGGCAAGTTTTCTGTAGTTCGCATAGGTTATATTAACTGGTATGCCGTCTGTGATAGTGGAAAAATTAAATCTGATATTTGCATTGTATTCAATAGCCTTGCTGTTCCCTGTTGTAAAAACACGGGCTTGAGGTGATATACTTCCAAAATCATAGGCTGGGGGAATAACAAACTTCACATTCACACTGTAAGTTACCCAGGGCAAATACTTTCTGAAGGCAAGGCCTGAATACGATTCTACACCATTTCGTTCAAAAATTGAATTCAGTCTTGTGTAATTTATCTCAACATCTATATGATTAACAGGCACCTGGGACATATCAAAAATTATGAATTTCCTATCAAAATTAATTGTATATCTTACACTTTTTGGAGCTTCAATTGTAATATTGGAAGAATCCTCAGGCAGAGGGTAATAAAGAGGATTTTTTACTGAAAAGGGCATAAGGACAAGATTGATATTCTCCTCAACTTTGACAGCATTATTGAGAAAATAGGTTAAGTTGTGCTGCTCTGAATAAATCTCCTGGGCATGAATTCCAGGGAGTAATATAATAAGGAGAATTAAAGCAATGCCTCGCATAATGCTTATTCTCTTCAGCTATATAAAGAGGTTTCGATATACTGTTGACTGTGTGATATCTCATAATTATTTCCTACTCCTCTTTTCATTGTGAATAGGAAATTATTCTTTCAGGTGGCAAATTTCTAAAAAAGGAAAAGTTTCTCAGCCCTGAAGACCTAGATAAAAGATTAAATAATTCTGACATCTCAGAAGAGAATAAGGAACTTTCCAGAGAAATTATAAGGCAAGCCAAAATTCATAATATCCTAACCTTGACACTTTGCTCTGCTAATTTATTCTAAAAATGAATTTGACAGAAGCCTATAAAAATCACCTGAGAGATGGGGTTGAAATTAGAGAGAATGTGTCTTTTACCGCATGATTTTTTGTATTCGACTGTAACTGTCAAATTCTTGGTTAAATTTTTGAGGAATTTCTGCTTTTTGGTATGTAGAATAGCTGAATCTAATCTGTAGAAAAGAGAGATAAGAAAACATTAAGTGGCGAAGGTAAGATGTTTGGGTTAAACTGTCAAAGTTGAGATTTAATTCTCAATCCATGCCTTTTACCTGCCGCTGTGATTGTAGCTACCCGCCTCGGATTCAGACAGCGGTTTGCTCACTGGATGCCTATCGAAGTAAGCGATTGAATGTCGGATATCGTCGAGAAGTAATGAACCAAGATCGTGACTGAACCCATGGCGCACGAGGATACGTTGAATGACGAGGTCGGTGCAATTGGGTAACATGGAATAGGCTGGCACGAGCCATCCCCGTGTCCGCAGTCGGTCGGCTAAATCATAGAGGGTGAAGCCAACGTCAGTATCTTCTTTCAGTTTCCAACTTACAGCAGGAATACCACCTTCACCATCGTGGATAAGTTCGAATATCCCCATTTGCTCAATCGCCTTAGCGAGATATTTGGCTGTGTCGTAGCAAGCTTGTTGTATTTTTCGATATCCCTCCTTGCCTAGCCGCAGGAAATTATAATACTGGGCGACTATCTGTCCACCCGGGCGAGAGAAATTGAGTGCGAAAGTTGGCATATCACCCCCCAAGTAGTTAACCTTAAAAATGAGGTCTTCATCTAAATCATCTATATCTCGCCAAACAGCCCAACCAACTCCGAGTGGAGCAAGTCCAAATTTGTGGCCTGATGCGTTGATTGACTTTACCCTTGGCAACCTAAAATCCCATTCCAAATCTGGACTTACAAAGGGTGCCAGAAAGCCTCCGCTCGCCGCATCGACGTGGATTGGAATGTCAAGTCCCTGTTCGCTCTGAAGCTGATCAAGCGCGTCACTAACAGCCTTTACCGGTTCATACTGGCCGGTAAAAGTTACACCAAGCGTTGGAACTACACCAATCGTATTATCATCACATCTCTTGAGAACCTCCTCAGGCGTCATGATTAGGCGGTCGCTTTCCATCGGTATTTCCCGCAGCTCAACATCCCAATAACGGCAGAACTTGGGCCAGCATATCTGCACAGGGCCAGTAACAAGATTGGGCTTATCCGTTGGTTTACCTTCGGCTTGGCGTCGTTTGCGCCACCTCCACTTCAGAGCCAGTCCGCCTAGCATAGCAGCCTCACTTGACCCTGTCGTAGAGCAACCAATTGTATGTGCTGATTCCGGTGAATTCCATAAATCAGCTAGCATATGAACACACCGTCTCTCGACTTCCGCTGTCTGAGGATACTCATCCTTGTCAATCATATTCTTGTCAACGCACTCATCCATAAGCTGTTGCACTTCCGGTTCCCACCAAGTAGTGCAAAATGTTGCAAGATTTTGTCGTGCGTTGCCATCAAGAATAAGTTCGTCGTGAATGGCGCTGTAAGCGTCGCGTGGAATGTGCTCGTCTTTAGGGAACTTGAATTTTGGGAACTTGACAGATAGGTCAGCCGACCCGTAAATATCATCCAACAGCTCATCTCGAATGTCTTCCCTCTTATGTAATGCCATAATTGATACCTCCCAATTACTATATTTACTCTACTTAACAAGTTTTTTCCTTGAGGTATAAAAATCTGTTGTTGTTTTTAATAGTTGTTCCCTTTTTCCCTTTTGGTTGTCGTTTTCCAGCCTGAAAATACGCCTGGAGTCTCAGCTATTTCCTCGTAGATAGCAGTTTTTCCCTCTAGTCCCGGAGCAGGTCAGTAAGCCTTTCCACCAGTTCCTCGCTGGAGTCATCGTTCAGCAAGTCTCTGCAGGTCTTTTTTGGAATTAATTCCCAGTGAAATGACCACACCGGTTAAAAGGACACAAAAAGCATATATTTTTTCTACAGAACGCATTGTATAGCGGTGTAATCTTGAAAACACGAAAGAATTCTTCGCTAACTTAAAGATGTCCTCGATGATTGACCGTATAGGTATGAAATCCTTCCATCTGTAGAGCTTCTCCTTGAACTCCAGCACCAGAGAGTTATAAAAATGCTTTTTCTCCTCTACATAAGCTGGCTTTTCATTGAATACCTCCAGAGAGTAGTTCACATTCAAAAAACTTTTAAAGTGATTGCATGACCACATCTGTTGAAGAAGAGCTAAGGAGAACAAATACAAATTTGCATATAATGATTAATATGCAAAACTGGAAGATTTCGTCATAAAGATAAGGGGTACTGGTTTTAGGAAGAAAGCTTATCAAAAATTTTAAATATGGCCGTTACACAAATATTAACAAATATTTAATTTAGGTGTAACGGATGAAGGGACTTTCTTCTAAGGAAATTGAAGTAGTATCTTACTTAGAACTCAATGAAATGTTCTTTTTTACAAGAGAGAACATAAGTAAATTCTTTAAAAGCGAAAATGAGATGAATGTTTACATACACAGATTAAGAAAGAAAGGTAGGATAATAAAGCTAAACAGAATGAAATATTACTTAATACCTGTGAGAGCGTATAAGGGATACCGGACTGAACATCCTTTCATAATAATAGATGAGATTTTTAATGGAAAAGATTATTTTATAGGTGGAATGGCTGCTGCCCACTATTGGGGGTTTATTAATCAAATTCCTACAGCCATAGAAGTTTACTGCACAAAAAAGCAGGGAAAAAAGGAGATATTTAACTTTACCATTATTTTCAAACGAGTAAGAAAACTCCATGGCTCTGTTATAGAAGAAATTAAAGGGCATCTTTTCTTTATAGCTTCCAGAGAAAAGGTGAGAAAATGGCTGAAATCAAAACAGGTTATGAAAGGAAAGAGTTTTTAAACATCTCTCTGAATTCATCAAATTCGCCTGCAACAACATCGAATTTCTGAGAAAATAACATCTCGATAGTTTATTCTTGTGTGAAATGCAAAAACTCTGACTTAAAAAAGATAAAAAACATATTTATGTTTATTCTATACCCCCGTTCTGGACACATCCAACCTTTATCACTTTAATATCCTTTCGAAATCCTCCATATCATAAAGAAGAAATCCAGCCTCTCGAAGAATCTTTTTATCTTCTATATGTCTTGCTATTACACCAAATTGCTCATTTCTGTCATTATTGCCCCATTTTACATATTTTGCCTTTCGCCTCAACTCTTTAATAATCCTTTCAACGTCTCTGCCCTTCAGTTTACTCCACTTGCACTCAAAAAAGGCGATGTCCTTACCCGGTTCATTTATAGCCACTATGTCAATTTCCTCTTCGCGATGCCACCACCTGCCTATCTTGCTGTAGTTTAGCAGGTGGGGAAAAATCTCTTTTCTAACAAAATTCTCGAACTTTTTCCCATAGTAGCCTGACATATCTCCACTTTTCTGGCTGAAAATCTCTCTTTCAATTTCTTCTTTATATCTGAAAACAAAGTTAAACCAGAAATCAAATAAACTATCCTTTATGAAGTATATCCCCTTCTTTGGACTTCCCAGAATGGATGTCTGCCTCTCTATGAAGCCCAGCCGAATGAGATTCTCCAGATAGGGGTATATTCTTCTGGCCTCTATACCCACAAAATTCGCTATATCAGCTGGCCTTGTGTTGCCATAGGCAATAGCGTTGAGTATTGAGAAGTATGTCTTCAACTCTCTAAATTCCTGGGAGATTATAAAGTAAGGTTCGTTGTAGAAGTATCCCGTCTTATTTAATAATTCTTTCTCAAGAAATCTGCTTAAGCTATTGTATTCCGCAGCCTTCAGAAGATATTCCGGCACGCCGCCAGTTATAAAATATAGTTTCATAGCCTCCTCAACAGGCAGGGAAAGGAACTTCCTTGCATGCTTCAATGGCAATTCCTCCAGATGTATGTCCCTCGTTCTTCTCCCGTAAAGAGGAGAAGCATAGGAGAGCACCATCTCACTCATCAACCCGAGCATTGAGCCTGAGAGCACCATAACTATTGGAGAGTGTGAAAAAATTGTATCCCAGAGCCTCTGCAGCACGCTCAGTATTCTCTTATCGCTTTTTATTAGATACGAGAATTCATCAATTATAAGGTAAAATCTCTCTTCAGGCATGTTCTTTGCAAGATATTCAAAAAGCTGACTCCAATCCTTAATCTCAAGAGTTTTTAGTAGTGAGTCTCCAAGAAAATCGGCAATGCTATTTTTCAACCCGTTTATCTGAATCCGGGCGGAAGAGTCTTCTGCGATATAAAATACTCCTTTCCTGTCCTTTGTGAACTCCATCAGGAGCCTGGTTTTACCTATTCTTCTCCTGCCATACAGCACTATTAACCTTCCATTCTCTTTCTTCCACTCCTCCTCAAGAAGAGAAATTTCATTTCCCCTATTTATAAATTTACTAATCACGATTAGTACTAAGGCAGATTAGTATTTAAAACTTTTCATCGAGATTTTTGTTGGTGAACAACTCTCCGCTTATGCAAAGGGACTTCTTCCTATGGCGAGTTGAAGCATAGCTCATAAATTTTCATGATAAATATATGCCACCTCGTCCAGGGTCAGGAAATAGCTGGTGGTGAAATACTGGAGAGATAAAAAGAGTTGAATAGGCGGTTGAATACTACCCCATACATAACAAAGAAGAGAGGAGGTTCTCTTTAGTTTTCACATTTATTCTGCAAAAGGAATCTTTCAGGAAAATCGACTTTTTGTCGTTATCTCCATTATTTTTGCATAATCCCTAATAATTGCTGAAATATTCTAAAAAATAGTAAGTCATATTCTTTCTGCATTGAGGTCAACTCTTTTGCATATTTAAGTCGTTACATATATAGGAATTATAAATGAGGTGTAGAGATGATTGTGGAGTACATAAATGCAGCTCTTGAGAAGGCGAAGTATGAGATTATTGACGATGAAGAGCCTTTTTATGGTGAGGTGCCAGGGCTGCAGGGAGTGTGGGCAACTGGAGAGACCCTCGAAGAGTGCAGGAAAAACTTAGCTGAGGTAATTGAAGGCTGGATAATTATCAAAATCAAGGACGGACTTCCCATTCCACCTATTGACGGCAGGAACATAGAACAGCCTGCGGAGATGGCTGTAGGTGAGTAAATTAATCTCTGTCAGCTGGAATGAACTTGTCAGACGGTTGAAGGAACTGGGATTTGAATGTCCATACTACGGAGGAAAACATCCATTTATGGTAAAGAGTGATTTGACTTTAACTATACCCAATCCACACAGAAAAAAGATAGGCGTGCCTTTGCTTTCAAGAATTCTGAAGCAGGGAGGAATATCTCGGTACGAATGGATAAGAAAGTGAAATAGAGAACCTTCTCTTAATTCTTTTACGATTTCAAAAGGCTTTAACACGTTAAATAAAGGTAATATCTAATATAGATATAAATATATAAATTTCCGATTTCTACGATGATACGAGAGTAGACAATCAAAGTTTTTCTTTTCTAAAAAACGCTTTAGGTGGTGTTTCCATCTGAGCCATGTTAAGACTCATATAGCTTGAAAGATGGCAGCTCGGTAGTATTACTCCTTCTTCCTGTGAGTTCTACCCTAACTAACCTGCCTTCTAAAAACCTTATAAGCACTTCAAAACCGAGGTATGAGAAGATTTTCTGCATGATTAAACTTAATTTACTATGATACAACATATTTTCCCTGAAAAATGATGTTGCACACTTGCCCATCAATATCTTTCGGGGGTTGTCAACTCTTTATAGTGCTCACTGCTTTCTCAGATACGCCTGAGGTGAGTAGTATATTCACCCTGTACTATAACAATAATCCTCCACTCTGACACCACCTCACCTGAAATAAAACCCAATGACTGTGGTCATCAAAAAGAAAAAAAGAGTTACCCTGAATTGTATTTTATCTCTCTGACCACTTCTCTGTAATTCTCTTCCCATGCTTTTTCAGTGGCGTTTCTATCCTTACCAGCGAATAGATATACTACGCCCCCACTACGGAACACAGAGCCCTCCT
>BDTY01000026.1 GCA_002897955.1 archaeon BMS3Bbin15 | reverse complement strand
TTTTCTGCAATGGTAAAGCTTTAATCTGATTTTCTACTGTAATCCATTGTTTTGTCATAGGCAGTCTATACAGTTCTGCCTGTAACTTTCTACTGGCAAGAGCGTTATTATACAAATGTCTGCATGTATCCAGAGTTGCTTTTAATGTAACTCGCTGCTCTTTGTTTGGCTCCAGCCTGAACTTATAACTTTTCATCAGTTATATCCACTCTTCAGTATATAATCATTGTTTTTATAAGTATATAAACTTTATGCTTATTTTCACCACTAAATTAAAATTTACGATTCATTATACCCTTAGCTAGAGGTATTTCAATATTTTTGAAATAGTAACGCATTCATCCAACGACTTTAGTCGTTGGTCTTCTGCGATGTTCTTCATAAAAGAAGGATGCCATTACCCTATCCACTCACCAGATGCAGATATGAATTATACACCAACAATCTCAAGGATATATGGCAGAAGTTGTTTTTTTCTTGATAATATACCCTTAAGCTCTGCTATGTTTGGCTCCATGAGTGGATACCTTATCCTTCCTGTTATCCCTCTGTCACCCTGGAATAACAGTATGCTGCCCTCTGTCAGTATATCAGTCACCATCAGGGCTACGAGAGAGTATTTTCTATTTTTGACAAGTTTTTCCAGATATTCCAGAATGTCATCTTTTATAGAGTCGAGTTCTTCAAGACCAACCACCTCCACCTGACTTATACCAATCTTCGTATCTCCCACCAGATAGTCCTTGAAATCACCTTCTACTATTTCCTCAATTGAACGACCGGATAGGCTTGAGGTAGCATTGAATATCTCCATGCCCAGTTCTATATAATTCAATCCTGTTATTTCAGAAAGCCATTTCAGCATTTGCTCATCTTTTTCTGTGGATGTGGGGGATTTTAACAGAATAGTGTCAGAGATTATACCTGCTATCAAAAGCCCGGCGACGGTCTTCTCAGGTGTAATATTGTTCTTCTGGTAGAGCTCTGCCACCAGGGTGGATGTGCTTCCAAGAGGCTCATTTATAAAGAGAATAGGCTTCATTGTCGGGCCGTTCCCGAGACGGTGGTGGTCTATTATTTCAATTATTTCTACTTCCTCGGCACCGTCTATAGTCTGGGCCATCTCATTATGGTCAACCAGTATTAGCTGTTTGCCCGGTGGTTTAAGTAAATCACTTCGGGTTACAATACCCAAAACTCTTCTCTGATGGTTTACAACCGGCATTCCCTGGTTTTCTGAATGAAGTATTTTTTCCCTGGCCTCTATGAGAAGCTCATCTTCACTCAGAGTTTCCCTGCTTTTGCTGGCAGCATAATGGACAGGGATGCTTGTAAAAATAAGATTTGAACTCTGTGCTGTGTCATGAGGAGAAACAAGAACATTTACTTCGTTTTCCCTTGCAAGTTTCAAAAACTCCTCAGCAAGACCCTTTCCACCTGTTACAATAAGACATCTTACTTTAAAATCAATTGCAATCTTCTGGATTTCATACCTATCACCTACAACCACTATAGTGCTGGCTGGTACGAACTCCTGAAGTCTTTTTTTGAAGCTTTTTTCAGTCATTGCACCTACAACAACAAAACCAGAAAATTCCTTTTCAGGCATGGGAGCATTCAGGATTCTGGCTCCCAGCACCTCATGGATATTTTTGACAGAGGTGAAAAGCATGTGGGACCTCCCTGGCCCCAACCTTTCCATCTGGATTTTTGATAGGTCAAGCAGACTCAGTGTACCTATGAGGCGTTTCCCCGGGTCCACCAGTGGGAGCAGCTTCAGATTGTAGTTTTTGAAGAGCCGGAAGGCTTTGTTCAGTGTATCTGAAGCATTTAGTGTTATTACATCACTGGTCATGACATCCTTAACCCTGAGATATATATCGGGAAGATATTGTGGAGATTGTTGCTGGAAGTGTTCCAGCACAAATTCTGTCTGAGCATTTAGATTTCCAGCCCTGGCAGCCACAACATTTTCTTCTCCCATAGCTCTTTTCAACCTGGCATAAGCTATTGCCGAACATATTGAGTCTGTATCCGGATTCTTGTGACCTATAACATAGGTTATTCTATGGCTCATCTTAATTCCTCTAAATTATCTGTGATAGGTTAATCAGCACAGAGTTTATATATATAGGTATATTTAAAAATATTCTTATGGATATAAGAAATCTGAACTCGGCACATCCATATATCACAAAAGACAGCTCCAAAATTTTTGAACTCTGTCATCCAGTAAACTCTAAAGTCACAAATCTCAGTTTAGCAATTGCAGATATAGAAGCAGGTCACGCCACAAAGCCGCATATTCATAAAAAAAGTGAGGAGATTTACTATATTCTTGATGGTAAGGGGAGTATGTATATTGATGATGAGCGTGGTGAGGTAAACCTAGGGGACTGTGTATTTATTCCTCCCGGAGCTAAACACTGGATTGAGAATAATGGCAAAGATAAGCTTGTCATACTCTGCACGTCTTCGCCCGCCTATTCTCATGACGATACCGAACTTATCTAAGAAGCACTCAAAGCAATCTGCTTTCTCCTCTTTCTGAGCTTCACTGCCATACCTCTCTCTGCTCTAAGCATTTCCATGCCATTGAGAACTGCCCTACCAACTCCAACAACCTCTTCCTTATAAACCACCGCAACCTCATCTCCAGGCACAATAGTTCTATCAGCATCAATAATACCAGCACAGAATATGCTATTAGTCTCAGGCATAAAATCTATGGAAACAGTGTATTTTCCCTTTTCTGCCAGAGCATCGGCACCTTCAATAGTAAGATTGAGATATCCATACCTATGATGAAGCCTTGCTATCTTTTTATTTTTATAATAAATATCATTTCTCCCTAGCTTTACACCCTCAGGTATTATAATCTCTCCCATTCCCTTCCCAAACTGAAATTCAGCCACAGCTCTGAGCTTTTCAAGATTTCTATTCCTCTTTATTCTCTCCTCTTGCACTAGAAAATCTCTTATTCTCCTGCTCAGAAGATTCAAATTATTCTCCCCGAGAAGATTATCTCTAGCAATAACTTCAATGCCCACAGAATCAAGAATTTCTGCATAGGCTTCAGAACAGTAGCCCACAATCTTTGAGTGAGTTTTACCTGCATAATTTCTGATAAGCTCCTCTACAGTACTCTTCTCCTCCTCACTCCAGTACCCTGTTACACTGGTGTCATAGCAGCAGGCTGGATAGAGTTCCTCAAGCTCTCTTGGCACCATACCCAGAGGAGAGGTGAGAATTACCTCATGCACCAGATTGAGCTTTTTTCCTGCTCCAGCCTTTATAGCTTTCCTGAATTTCATATGGGATTTTGATATTGAGTAGGGCTTCTTTGCCGAGCAGGGCAGAACTACAGTCAGCTTAATATCTTCAGGAGGAAAATAATACTCTTTTATTCTTCTGTGCCATCTTTTGACCTCAGGCCTGTTCAGGGAGTCGCATGAGTAGTACTTCACTTCTTTACCTTCTGAATAACTTTAATTGAAACAGCAAGGGCTACTATAACAAGCAAACCATATAGAGCATAGAACTTCATCCTTTCCTCTTCCTTCTTAACTGAAATATAAGAAGTTTGTGTTAGACTATACTCTGTATTGTTTTCATTCCACTTCAGGAAAAAATTCACAGGATATTTCTGCTCAGAGGCATCCTTATCCACATCCACATGGAAGTAAATCTCCTTTTTCTCATCCGGCAAAAGCCTGTCAAGGAAATACTCACCCCCTGTGGGAGTGAATGGGTAACTTGCAATGAGAGTAACTCTTATTTCCTTTGCAACCCTTGTACCTGTATTCTTAATAAAGTAAACAATTCTGGCATCCTTCTCGTTTGAGAAAACAGTAACATTATCTGCATTGACTTTAAAGTCGGCATATCTACTGACCTTTATCCCAAGAGAGCCATTCCTTTCGACCCATCCTGCTTCCTCATCCAGATATTTTATTTTAAAAGGCATTTCATACATTCCAGAGGGAACATTCTGGTCAACCTGGATATTTATCCCACCTGTACCTGACATTCCGGGTAGTATATCTCCCATATAAACAACCCTGGAATTCCAGAGAGGCTTAACATCTTTTCCCTGGCCAAAAAATACAAGAACATTTTTTGCTATTGCACTGCCCGTATTTGCCGCCTTGATACTAAGTTGAGCCATATCTCCAGCTCTGAGCTTGGCAGGAGAGGAGGATTTTACAAAAAGGCTGATTTCAGGAATACCCAGTACTCTTATCCTTATGGGAATTACCTCTCTGAACTTTTCAGTGGCACCATTCACTCCAATAGCCTTTGTAAACCTTGAGTAGACTAAAACAGCATTCAGAGAATATGTGCCAGAGGTTGTCAATCTGTCCACACTTAAATTAAAATTAACAGGCACTGCCCTGACAAGCCACCATTCAGATGAATAGCCAAGACCTTTAAGAAGCTGTGGCTCAGATGGACTCACCTTCATAAAAGGCTCTCCACCTTCAAGATATACATAGGCATCCTCAACAGAGCCAGGCTCTCTCCATGTATTTTTAACTCTGAAACTGAGAGTGAAGTTCTCACCGGGATAGATTTTTGCAGGTATAGTTAGATTTGTAATCAATAGAGCATTTCCTGTACTACCTGTACCAATAATCTGGGCATTCACTGAACCCATTGCTGAAACCAAGACTAATATTCCAACTAACATTCCAATCGACTTTTTCATTTTAATCACCTCAAGAAATTGACTTTTTAAATAAATAGCTTCCTACAAAAAGCATTACAAAGGCAAAAACTGTAATAACAGCTATATCGAAAGTAAGAGTTTGCCAGATTATTCCCCTGAGCATTACTGCTCTGAGAGCATCTGTAGCATAAGTAAGAGGATTTAGCATAGCTATGATGCGCATCCAGTGAGGCATAGATGCGATAGGATATAAACCCCCTGAAATGAACCACATAGGCATGATTATAGTCTGAGTAACAACCATGAGTTGATCTAGCTCATTAATCTTTACAGCCAGAGCTGTGCTCATTCCAATAAATCCAAAGCCTGCTATCAACAGTATCAGCAATATAATTAAAAATCCATCAAAGCCTGTTCTGATTTTCACACCCATGATTAAAGCTATGACCAGAGCAACAATCCCGGAGGTTAGACTCTGAAGTACACCCGCGAAAATCTTGCCCATAATTATCGCATCCCTTGATATTGGAGAGACAAGAAGCATTGTGATTGTACCAAACTCCCGGTCCATAATCAGGCTCAGACCTCCTGAGAAGAAGGAGGAGAATATTATTGTCATTATTACCACACCGGGAGCAAGAAAGTCAAGATAGGTTATCCCTCTTCCATAAAGTGTATTTTTATCAACCTGTATACCCTTACCAGAAGAAGAAAAAGCTCTGGCCATCCTATAAACTTTAGAGCTAATAGCTGTGGAAATCTGTGGAGTTGTATCATCCAGGGTTAACATAACTTCAGCTCTTCCACCTTCCTTAATTCTGGTGCTGAAATCTCCAGGAACCAGAATAACAGCAGATACCTTCATATATTTCAGCATCCTGAATGCCTCAGATTCACTGGCTGGAATTAGTTTAAGAGTATTTCCAGTACCGAGTTCTGATACAAAATTCGTCGCAATTGTGCTATGGTCCTGCATAACAACTGCCACAGGAACATGTGTTACGGCACCTCCAAAGGCTGTACCGAAGATTACAATCCATAGCAGAGGAAGCATCAGTGAGCGCGTAAACGGAACCATCGGATTCTTCACCCACAAACGCATATCCTTCCAGGCTACAACATAAGACTCCCTGAAAAAGCTTACAAGACTCATCCTCTGAACCTCTTTATTACAGTTTTGGTAAAATCTCCTTTCCCCTCCCTTATGCTCTTACCAGTGTAGTGGATAAAAACATCTTCCAGTGTAGGTTCCCTGACAGAAATATCCAGTATACTTACACCAAGTTCATCAGCATTTTTAAATATCTCAGCAAGAGCCCTCTCCTTATGCTTCGAACTTATCTTAAGTCTTTCTTCATCAACTTTAATTATATCGCATTCACACCTTTCTTTTAAAATTTCTGCAAATTTCCTTGCTCCCGGAACAGTTATTTCAATCACCTCGCCCTCGCCAAACTTTTCTTTGAGCTTTTTGGGCGTATCCAGGTCAAGAATTTCGCCCATATCTATTATACATACTCTATCGCATAGATAGTCAGCCTCATCCATATAGTGGGTTGTAAGAAATATGGTTATCTTTTCCTCTCGATTTATCTTTTCTATGTAATCCCAGAATAATCTCCTCGCCTGAGGGTCCAGGCCTAAAGAGGGTTCGTCCATGAAAATTATCTTGGGATTATGCAGAAAAGCCTTGACAGTTTCCAGACGCCTCTTCGTTCCTCCTGAAAAGTTTCTGACTTTCTCGTCTGCTCTGGATTCAAGGCCTGCAAACTTTAAAGCCCTCTCCACCCTATCCTCTAGCTCTCTACCTTTAATATTGTATAACATACCATGGAAAATCAAATTCTCCCTGGCAGTTAAATCATTTTCAAGTACATTTTCCTGAGGCACAAGACCTATGCTCTCCCTCACCTTCGTTGCCTCTTCGACAACATTGTAACCATTTACATAAACTTCCCCTGATGTGGGCATGAGAAGAGTCGTTAAAATTTTAATTGCTGTGGTCTTTCCTGCCCCATTGGGTCCCAGAAATCCAAATATCTCTCCTTCCTTAACTGAAAAGCTCACACCCTTTAAAGCTTTAATACCATTATACTCCTTGGTAAGGTTGCGAGTTTCTATAATCATGACGTTACATAGATATGAAAATATATAAATGTTTCGATTTCGAACTGTTCGAAGTCGTAATGTAAATTCAACATGCTATAAAAAGTGTCATATCACCAGCCATACCTTCTCTTTGAAGCAATTAAATACTATACTTGAGCGAATTTCATTTATCCCATTTATTCTGGAAATTTTGCCATCCACAAGCTTTTTCAGGGTTGAAGTATCCTCTGTCCTTATTTTTGCAATAATATCATGCTCGCCTATGGTTGTATAGACTTCATATACATCATCAAATCCTGCAATGTCCTCAGCTATACTCTGTTTGTCGCCGGGACTGCACTTTATACTCACAATACATGTTATATCCAGACTGAGAGCGCCCTGCTTCACCATAGGTATGAAGCCCTTTATAACATCCCTCTCAAGCCTCTTAACCCTCTTGTTAACAGCCACATCAGATATACCAACTTTACTTGCTATATCCTTGTAGGATGTCCTTGAGTTTTCAATAAGAATATTAATTATCTTCCTGTCTGTATCATCCATAAAATCACCACCGGAAGCCTACCCGGCATAGGGTATACTTCCTTTAGACCTCCTAACCTATTTAATTTTTCCGCCTTCCACTGCTACGATTTGGTTCGCAATACATCGCCACATCTGAAGTTTCAATTAATTTTCCAAGTAGTAAAGTTTATACACCATCACAACCCTATATTAAACATTGAAAATTGTACTAAAAAGTTAAATTTTCTAATGGGGATATGCTGATGAGTTCTTCAATATCGAAAGTAAGAGTGGTCAAAACTTCGGGTGACCTTGATTTTTTTGACCCCAACCTTATAGCATCCGACTGCATGGATGCAGGAATAGACTTCTGGACTGCTGCAGAGGTAGCCTTTGAAGTATCAAAGAAGATATACGATGGAATTTCCAGCGACGAAATTCAGAAAACTACTCTTGAAATGCTATCGAAAAAAAATCAGGAGGCTGCCGAGCGTTACAAGCGTTTCCACAGCATGTATGTAAGAACCTCCAGAAATACAATAGATAGCTTTGATAGAAAGAAAATTGAAGAATCTCTACTCAATGAAACCACACTACCCAAAGAGATTGCAGAGAATATCTCAAAGGATGCCGAGATGGAGCTCAGGCGCCTCAAACTTGACTTTATATCTGCCCCGCTGATAAGGGAGGTTGTAAATGTAAAACTCCTGGAAAATGGGTTTGAAGAGGCAAGAAGGGACTACACAAGAGTGGGAATGCCAGTTTACGATGCAATGAAGGTGATAACCAGCGGAAGTGGCAGTCAAAATATAAAAGGAGAGATTGCAGGACGGGTCCTGAAGGAATACACTCTTCTGAAAATTCTGCCTTTGCATATAGCTGATTCACACATGAATGGCTACATACATATTCACTCCCTTGAGAATTTTGCTATTTCAACAGGAGATATATATCTCAGCCCGGAGGTTGGTACAGCCAGAAATGCATATCTTGCTGCCTCAACGATTTTCAGCACTATAAGGAAGTTCAGAAAGCTCTCCTCAGGAAGTATAACTATACCCCTCTTTACCTCGCCTTTTTCCGGTTATATTGAAAATATGACAATGGAAGAAGTAAGAAGCTTTCTCAAATATTTTCTTGCCGAGGCAGGAGGACTTGGAATAAAACTGGGTATTAACTCGGGAGACACCACCCTCAGAATTATTCTGGATATATACAAAAAGGCAGAGGCAAAGCTTCCAGAACTTTCTGTAAGTGTTAATAGTGGGGCTGAAGAATTCCTGTACACCAGCCATCTTAATAAAATTGACTTCTGGAATGAAGTATCACCCTTCTTCAGCCAGTCTTCACAAATACCGGGTTATATTTTACCAGCTTCAGAGAAAAGAGTCTTATCATCAGCCCTAAAAGTCACAATTAACCTTCCAAGGATAGCATATCTTTCTGAAGGAGATGAGAAGAAATTCTTCGAAAATCTGCATACATTGCTCCCCATTATAAAAGAGGTGCTTCTCAGAAAAAAGAAGGTTATTAAAAAGGTTATTGCGCCAAAACTGAAAGCAGAATTCTTCTATGAGGTGGGCTTTCTGGGCCTGAATGAGATGAGTCTTGCCTTCACAGGAGAAGAGATGCATAAAAGCAGCAGTGCCCTGGAGTTCGCCCTGAGAGTGCTTACGGCTCTGAAGTCAACTGTGGAAGACTGGAGGCTTACAGAGGGAGAGAATTTCGTGCTTGTGCCCACAGACGACTTTGACGCTGCCACAAGGTTTGCAAAGCTTGATTATGGGCTATATCCATCAAAAGCAAAGGTAAAGAGTAGAAAGAACACAGGGAAAATCTTCTACAGCACAGGTCTGAACACAGGGGAAACCAGGTTAAATAAACGCCTCAAGATTAACTCTGAACTTCAGAGCAGAGTGCATGGAGTGAGTGCTGAAGTTATCGAAGTTGAAAATTCTTCTGCTCTTCGAAAAACCTTCAATAAACTTATCGAAGCAGATGCATCATCCTGGAGATTCAAAATACAGGGGAATTTATATGATTCTTGACATAATTCTGGATGTCAACATACCAAAGAAGGTAAAAAAGATGAACAATGGTACCAGAGTGCTTCATATAGGAGATGTGGATACAACAATGAGCGATGATGATATACTGCATATAACAAGCAAGTTCAATTCACTCATAGTTACTCATGACAGAAAACTTGCTCTCAGAGCATCAAAGAAATACAGAGCACTTTATCTGAAAAGAAATTTATCAGCCCAGCAGATTGCTACCTGCCTCGATAGAAATAAAAAAATATTGAAACATGCAAGCCTGTTCTGCTCGGCAGAAGATTGTAGCAACTGCTCCTGAGAAAACTTTTTTCAGGCATTTGCTACTATTTTTATTATATCAAGATGCTCAAGCTCCTTATCGCTTGATATTTTCATCTTTGTCCTTGCATTTATGGCAGCAATGAAATTCTTTCCTATATCTGTGTGAATCTTATAGGCAAGGTCCCTGGGAGTCGACCCTTTCCCAAGTATAATGGCGTCAGGCAGCACATTGCCCTTTTTATCACTCAACCTGCTCTCGTCTTCCACAGGAAAAACCACAATTTCATCAAGAACATCAAGGACAGCTATATTCAGAGATTCCTGCACACCTGTGCTGGAGTAAGGCTTAAAAACCTTCTCATCTATAATTTCCAGAGCTTTTTTATGTTTTGGACTCAACTTCTCCTGCTTGAGCACTTTAAAACTGCTATTCCCGGGGATATATTCAACAATACCCTCCTGAGATAAATTTTTCAGGAATAGTTCTGCCATGGAACTTGTGGAAACTATCTTTAATTCCGGAAACTCCTTTTTCATCCTTTTAACATTCTCCCCCGCATTGTCAATATCAATCTTGTTTGCAGCTATTACCATGGGCATTGTGTTCTTCCTCAAAGCCCTTGTAAATCTGAGAAGCTCCTCATCACTCCAGCCAGCAGGCTTCTCGGGGTCAACATCCACCTCATTAATAACTCTGTGGACATCCTTCTCCCTGACTCCAAGTCCTGAAAAAGTTTCTGTGAAGTATTTGACGAAGTCCCTGCCCTGCATCTGAATTTTTCTGGCAGTTTTATCCCAGTTCCTCTTGAATATATTGAAGAACCACAACTCAATCTCTCTTTCGAGAAACTTAATATCTTCACAGGGGTCATGCTTCCCAGGCTTAACAGGCTTTCCCTCAATATCTGTCGAACCTGAAGCATCAACAACATGAATAAACACATTTGCCTGCCTCAGGTCATCGAGAAATTTATTACCCAGGCCACGCCCCTGATGCGCCCCGGGTACAAGACCGGCAACATCTATGGCTTCCACAGGAACAAACCTGTAACCTCCGTAGCTCTTTGAGTTTCTGGGGTTAGCTTCAAGCCTGAACTCCCTGGCAGGCTCGCGTATCCTTATAAACGCAAGAGCTTTATTTGCATCTATTGTTGTGAAAGGATAATTGGCAACCTCAGCCTTACCTGAAGTCGCTGCATTGAAAAAGGTACTCTTTCCCACATTGGGCTTACCCACAATACCAACCTGCATAGCATAGCAATCCTCAATAATGTGTGAAAGGAATATAGAATATTGCATTTATAATCATCAGAAAATTCTTTAACTTCCTGAAGATATTATCATATATGTACGATGTTGCAGTCATAGGCTCTGGTCCCTGTGGTGTCTCGGCAGCTTTAAAGCTTGAGGAACTGGGAGTAAATTTTATTCTTATAGATAAGCAATCCTTTCCAAGAAACAAGCCCTGCGGAGGTGTCCTGCCCTTCAGAGCAGTTGAGGAGTTTGAATTGAATCCAGAGGCTTTTGAAAGGCCCCTTCTGGGATATAGAATTTTCTCAAGAGGTGGAGTTGAAGTCGAAACATCATTTCCGGGAGAGGGTGCTCTTGTGGACAGAGCAAAATTTGACTATTACCTTATCTCAAGACTCAATAAAGAGCCAGTCAGACTCAGAGTCAGGGGAGTTAAAGCAGTTAAAGAAGGAGTTGAAGTTCTCTGTGAGAAAAAAGTAAAGGCTTCTCTTGTTATAGCCTGTGACGGAGCAAACTCAATAGTACGGAAATCTCTTGGTATGAACTACCCTGAACTTGCAACAGCTCTCCAGTATAGTTTCAGATTGAACAACAGGGAGATTGAAAGGAGAATCGGAAACTGGTTTGAGGTTTACTACTACTTCAGCAGAGGATATGGATGGATAACCCCTCTGAAAGGTATTATCAAAGTGGGAATTGGAGGTCTTGGAAAAGAGTATAACAGAGAGCTTCTGGACAGCTTTATTGTTTCACCCATAGTAAAAGATAAGCTTGAAGGTGCAGAGCTATCAGGCTACGAGGCTCATAGAATACCAATGCATGGCCCTATGAAAACCACTGTTAAAAACAGAGTGCTTCTGGCTGGAGATGCGGGAGGTTTTGTTTATCCTGGCACTGGCGAGGGTATATATTATGCTATGAAATCAGGCATAATTGCTGCTGAAGTATCTGAAATTTCTCTTAAATCAAATAGATTTGATGATAGTTTTATAGAAGCAGGGTACACAGAAAAGCTTGAAGCTTCCGGTCTGCTATCACTGAGAGACATAGATTTTATAGATACTGTACTCAAATCACCTCAGGCTGCTGAAAGATATGTTAAAAAGCTGGCAAAGTTGAATTCAATATACTAATTCTTTGTACTCTTAACTTTAAGCCAGAGAAGGCAGATATATCCTGTACCAATTGAGAAAAAATAATAGATAGCTCTCGACAATACCACACCAGCAAGGGCCAGCTTTGTATTAATACCATATGAAGTAAAGAGAGCAACCATAACACCTTCTGTAACTCCAAAACCCCCTGGTATGAAGCTGAACATTCCCGCAAGAATAGATACAGTCTTTATGGCAGCCACAAATAAAAATGCAACATTAATTCCCAGAGCAAGAAAAACAAGATAGGTTTTTATGAATGATGTAAGCCACAGGACAAAAGATAAAATTAAATTTATGACAAGATTTAAAGGTTTTTTCCTCATAAGCTTTAGAGTGTCAATGAATACTCTTATTCTCGAATATATGAAGCTATCAAAGTCCTCAAAGGTTTCAAAGTGAAATTTGAAAATTTTCATTAAAGGATATATAAATCTGAGGAGGCTTTCAATAAAAGTATTGTTTTTTCTCATTTTAACATATATCAATACAATAGAAGTTATAACCAGAAAGCTAAAAAAGAGCAGCTTAATCACCTCAGCCTCGAAATATTCAATGAGGAGAATGAAAGCTATAATAGAATATATCAGGAAGGCAAAGTAGTTGCCTGCCTTATCCATAATAATAGTTGCCATGGCAGCACTCTTTTTAATTTTAGCTTCTTTCGCAAGGTAGTAAGCTCTCAGAGGTTCTCCTCCAATATTCGCACCTGGTGTGGATGTACTCACAAATACTCCTGCCATAAGAATCGGAAGCAGCCTGAAGAATGATACTCTGGTGCCGGTAGAGGATATTAAAAGCTGCCATTTATAGTTCCATATCAGAAATCTGAAAATAGTCAGGAGGACGGCAAGAGCAATAAGACTGCCCTCTGCATTTGCTTCTATCCTGAAAATCTCCCACATGTTCAACTTGAAGATAGCAGTTATTAGCAGTATGGTGAAAAGTACAATAAAAGCGATGTTATAAAATCTTTTCATAAGATAGACTTCTCCTACAATAGTTAATAATTCTTCTCTTCGGTATAGAAAGATTTCAGGAATGGCGCAAAACTTAAATACAAATGCCAATAAAACTAAGGGAAAGGAGTGAAATACATGGCACAAAGACCATTGGACGTATTACATGCAAGTTTGGAGTCACCAGTGCTGGTTGGACTTAAAGGTGGAAGAGAATATAGAGGTACACTGAAAGGCTATGATATGCACATGAATGTTGTTCTTCAAAATGCTGATGAACTCAAGGACGGTGACCCGGTTAGAAGGCTTGGCCTTGTTATTATAAGAGGAGATAATGTAGTTTTCATATCACCATGATTATATGCAAAGCAGATAGCTCTGTTTTTTGCGAACTACTGTCAAAAGATAAATATTCAAATAAAAAAAGGGGAATCCTCAGCCCTTAAAGCTGCAGTTTCCAGCAGTGAAGTTATCGCAGGTTCTCCATACCTCTTTTGTTCTCCAGTTATGTGCACAGATATGGTGGATACAGCACATACCGCAGGAATCCTGCTCTCTATCACATTTTATCTCAAGAAATTCCTGTTTTGATGCAGTACAATTCATATTATTCCTCCTTTGAAGCTGGTCTGAATTTAAATCCGTAATAAATCAGGCCTGCATCACCATCTTCGCCTATCTTCCTGAAGACTCTCTTAACTGGCATTCCTATATAAATCTCATTAACATCAGCATCCACAATCTGAGTGGTTAGCATTGGCCCTTCTTCAAGTTCAACTATACCCATTATATAGGGAGAAACCATATCAAAGCCATCCGGTGGAGTTCTTATAATAGTATATGTAACCACCTCACCATTACCTTTAAGCTTATAATCTTCAAGTTCACCTATCCTCCTGCACTTCGGGCAGAAATTTCTGGGAGGAAAGTAAATACTTTTACAGCTTTTACACTGCTTACCTATAAGATTATATCTGCTCTTTATATTTCTCCAGAATCTCGGAATACTCATAATATCACCTCATTTCTCAAGAATATGCACAACAGCCGTGCCGCCGCTGCCGCCTACATTGTGAGTCAGACCTATATCAGCATCAACCTGACGTTTTCCAGCCTCGCCTCTAAGCTGAAGGGCAATTTCAACCACCTGTGCCACACCAGTGGCTCCAACAGGGTGCCCTTTTGCTTTAAGTCCACCAGATGTATTAACAGGTATCTTTCCACCCCTCTCAGTCAGCCCTTCTTCAGTGGCTATTCCACCCTTACCCTTTTCACAGAAACCAAGACCCTCTATTGCCATAATCTCACCTATTGTGAAGGCATCGTGCACCTCAGCCACCTGAATATCTTTCGCATCCTTTTTAGCTCGCCTGTATGCTTCTTCTGCTGCATTCACAGTCGCATCCACAACAGTAATCTTCTCCCTGCTGTGCAGAGATATGGTGGAAGAAGCCTGACCAGAGCCAGTGATATATACCGGGTTATCCACAAAATCCTTTGCCTTCTTTTCACTGGCAAGAATTACACAGGCAGCACCATCAGTTATGGGTGAGCAATCCAGAAGTCTCAGAGGGTCAGCTACAAGAGGAGAGTTGATAACCTGTTCTACAGTAATCTCTGTGTGATACTGAGCATAGGGATTATCCATTGCATTTCTATGGTTCTTGACACTCACCATTGCGAGCTGTTCCCTTGTTGTGCCATACTCATACATGTGGCGTCTTGCCATCATTGCATATAATCCGGGGAAGGTCATTCCAAGAAAAGCTTCCCACTCGGTATCAGATGCAGTTGCAAGTGTCTGGGTTGTCTTCTCAGTCAGCACATCTGTCATTTTTTCGACACCGCCAGCCACAACAATATCGTGCATCCCGGAATTAATAGCCATTATAGCCTGCCTCACAGCAAGCCCACCAGAGGCACAGGCAGCCTCAACCCGTGTGGAAGAAACAGGATTGAGTCCTGCTCTATCAGCTATCAGACTTGAAATGTGCTCCTGGTCAATGAATCTGCCGCCTGACATATTACCAATATATATGGCACCGATATCCTTTCCGTCCATGCCAGCATCTTCAACAGCTACAGCACCGGCCTCAACAAAAAGCCTTGTGAAGCTTGAGTCCCACATCTCTCCAAATTTTGTTAAACCAAGACCAATAACAGCGACTCTATTCATTTTTCACACCCTTATTTTCTTTCTCAGCTTTACATAGGTAGCATAGTCAATGTAAACCTTATCTGAAATATAATCTTCCACCAGAGGAGCCAAAGACCTCTTTTCCTCAATGGAATCCTCGACAACAAGAGAAAAAGCATCACTACCTGCACCTGAGCCGAAGGAGGTTAGAAGTATTTTCTGTCCTGGTTTTGCTATATCAAGCACCTTTGCAAGAGCCAGAATTGAAGAGCCAGAGTAGGTATTACCTATTCTGTCCACAAGAATACCTGTTTCAAACTGCTCCTTTTCAAAGCCCAGCTTCTTTGCAACAACTCTCGGAAATTTCCCATTAGGCTGATGGAAGACTGCAAAATCAAAATCCTTTGGCTCCTTACCCAGTGAATCCATCAAACCTTTTGCTGCACTGGAAACATGCTTGAAATAGGCAGGTAGACCGGTAAATCTTCCTCCGTGCCTTGGATATGGCTGGCCCTCTCTGCGCCAGAAATCTGGCGTATCTGTTGTAAATGAGTAGGTTGCTTCTATTGTTGCCAGTGGATTGTTCTTACCAATTATATATGCTGCACCCCCGCCTGCTGCTGTATATTCAAGCGGGTCACCTGGAGCACCCTGTGCCGTATCAGAACCTATAGCCAGACCATATTTAATCATCCCACTTTTCACAAGAGCCAGAGCTGTCTGCATTGCAGCAGTCCCCGCTTTACAAGCAAACTCAAAATCAGCAGCAGTTAGCTCAGGGGTTGCATCCACTGCTTCTGCAACTATGGTTGCCGTGGGTTTGACTGTATATGGGTGACTCTCCGAACCAACATAAATCGCACCTATTTCCTTTGCACTAATTTCAGCCCTGCTGAGAGCATTTCTGGCAGCCTCAACTGCTATTGTGGCAGCATCCTCATCTATACCGGCGACTGCCTTCTCCCCTATCATCAAACCCTTCTTGACACTATCACCATCATTACCCCATACCCTTGCTATTTCCTCGGTCTTTATTCTGTATCTTGGTATATAAACACCATAACCAACTATTCCTTCCAAATTTATACCTCCTATCTGGTTTTTCTTCTGAGGTCCCTTACAAGCTCCTGACTACTCTCCTGCCTTGATAGAATTACAGGAATCCTTTCCTTCTCAGCTATCTTTAAAGCAAGTCTGTCTACCTCTTCTAGACCATGTAGCACAACCAGGCCAGGTTTTAAACTTGAAACCCTTATGGCTATAAAAGGTGACCTTCCACTTGAAACCTTGGTGAACACAAGAGCCCTCTCAGAAGTTAAACCATAAATCTTTAAAAACTCTTCGCTGCTGAGCTCTATAATTGCCTTGAGACTGTCAATTACAGTGTAGCCATAGACTTTCCTCTTCGCAAGGTCTCTATTGGCTATAATATCACCCTTCACAATCTTTGCGAGGTCTCCACATTTCATGGGAACTGAAAACTCACGAATATCAAGAATAGCCGACGTATTAATGTTGTTCCCTGCCATTCTCTCATAGGCCCTTATTATTCTTGCTCCGCGCATTTCATCTTCGCTGAGAAGAGCTTCCACTATTTTTTTTACCATACCCACACCCGGAGACTTTCGCCTTCCATTCTCATAGTCGCTTATTACAGAGGTTGAAATTGTCAGAGAGGTTGAAAGCTCCTTCTGGGTAAGCCCGAAGATTTCTCTCCACTTCTTCATTGCATCCCCAACACTTTCAGACAGCACTATTTCTCCAGCAATCTTTATGCCAAGTTCCTCTCTTACACTCACATCTTCACCTCTACTTACTACACCCTCCTCCAATATAACCTTTACGGCAAAATTGCCATATTGCTACGGTAATTGCCGTATTTTCTGTTGTTAATCCTCTTCCTTTTTTCACGGGGCTGTAGGGTAGCCTGGCCATCCTCGCGGCTTCGGGAGTCGTGGACCTGAGTTCGAATCTCAGCAGCCCCATTTAAGTTTATGGAGGTACTTAATATGAAGATTGAAACGCCTGTAATAATGGTCAATGTAAAGGCTTACAGTGAGAGTATGGGGGATAAGGATATAGCTCTGGCAAGGGCGTGCGAAGAGGTGAAGGAGGAGCTTGGTGTAAGTATAGTATATGCACCACAGATGGTTGACCTGGCTCTCGTGGCAAGAGAAGTTAATATTCCTGTTTTCGCCCAGCATGCAGAAGCTTTTTTGCCAGGGTCAAAAACAGGTTATACTGTTCTGGAGGCTGTTAAGAAGGCTGGAGCCTCCGGTACATTAATCAATCACTCTGAGCACAGGCTTGAACTTGCTGATATAGATTTCCTTGTTTCAGAGGCAAGAAAGCTTAACCTCTATACTGTTGTATGCACAAACAATACTACTGTTAGCAAGGCAGCAGCAGAGCTCTCGCCAAACTGTATAGCAATAGAGCCACCAGACCTGATAGGTTCGGGTATACCGGTATCCAAGGCAGAACCGGAAATAGTTGAGATGAGTGTGGAAGCTGTAAAGGATATAAATAAGGATATAGCTGTGCTTTGCGGTGCAGGTATAAGCACAGGTAAAGATGTTAAGGCTGCTCTTGAACTGGGTGCCGAAGGTGTGCTTCTGGCAAGCGGTGTTGTTAAAGCAGAAAATCCAAAAGAGGTACTTCTTGACCTTGCAAACGGAATGTGAACTACTCATGGCTAAAGCCGTGGGTTTTCCCACTCGCATTTTAGAAAATTTTCTTATGCTGCCGAGATAGCCTGTGTATGCTTCAGAATTAAATTTTATTTTTACACTCGTTATATTTCTTTATCTGGTTGATTGGAGTTTTTGAAGTCAGTCAAAAACTGCAGGATGGTGGATAGCATAACCTCAAATTCTGAATATGAACTAAAATGTCGAGAATGCGGTGGGAGTGATTTATATCATGATTACGACCGTGCAGAGATAATTTGTAATAACTGCGGTTTAGTGGTTGATTACAATATGATTGACTCAGGACCTGAGTGGAGGGCCTTTGACAGTGAACAGGTGGTTAAACGTACGAGGACAGGAGCACCCCTGACATATCTGATTCATGATAAAGGGTTGAGTACAACTATTGACTGGCGTAATAAAGATAGCTCTGGTAGAGATATTCCTTCAAAACAGAGAGCTCAACTTTATAGAATGAGGAAATGGCAGCAGCGCATAAGGGTGAGCAATGCAAAAGAAAGGAATCTCACCATTGCTTTAACCGAATTGAATAAGATTGCGTCAAAGCTTGATTTACCAAAAAACGTTAGAGAAACTGCTGCTGTTATTTATAGAAAGGCTGTCGATAAGGGATTGATAAGGGGAAGGAGTATTGAAGGGGTGGTTGCCGCCTGCATATATGCAGCCTGCAGAAAGTGTCTTGTGCCGAGAACTCTCGATGAGATTGCCGAGGCTGCAATGATTGACAGGAAGGAGATAGGAAGAATATACAGATTCACACTGAGAGAGCTTGGAATTAATCTTTCGCCAACAACACCCATAGATTACATACCAAGATTCTGCTCTGCTCTTGGATTGAGCAAGGATGTGGAAATTAAAGCTATCGATATCCTGAATAAAGCAATGAATATGCAGCTTACCTCAGGAAGAGGGCCAACCGGTGTTGCTGCAGCAGCCATATATATTGCTTCTGTTCTTATAGGAGAGAGGAGGACACAGCAGGAAATAAGTGAAGTTGCAGGAGTAACTGAAGTGACCATAAGGAATAGGTATAAAGAGATAGCAGAAAAGCTGGAAATTGAGATTACAATGTAATCTGTTATCTCTGTTTAACTTTTTTTAGTTTTGTATTTTGTTCATTAAATTTTTCTTAAGTAAACTGGGTGTGTATTATGGAAAGAATTGGTGATTTATATCATGAATACACAAAATATTCCCGCAGAGATATAAGCAATAGAATAAGTAGAGAAGCAGGACCAGAGCTTTTTATCGAATATACGGATGCTGAAAAGATAGAATTGCCAGAGCCACAGAAACAGGGAGGTATGCCTATCTGGGAATGTATTTCAACGAGGAGGTCCCTGAGAAACTTCACAGGAGAATCTGTTACCAGAGAGGAACTCTCCCAGCTTTTATATGCCACCCAGGGTATAACCGGGGATATTGAGGGGTTTCCACTGAGGGCCGCACCCAGTGCAGGAGCTTTGTATCCAATAGAAACGTATCTTGTTATAAACAGTGTTGCAGAGATTGAAACTGGAATTTACCATTATAATATTCATGACTCAAATCTGGAGTTTCTGAAAAAAGGTGATTTCTCGGATAAAATATCTTCAGCCGCACTTGAGCAATCCTTTCTATCAAAGGCTAGCGTTGTATTTATCTGGGCTGCTGTGCCGCAGAGAACCAGGCGGAAATACGGAGAGCGTGGATGGAGATATATATACAAAGATGCAGCCCATATATGTGCCAATCTCTACCTTGCTGCCACCTCACTGAAGCTGGGATGCTGTGCTATTGGTGCCTGTTTTGACGATGAGGTGAATTCAATCCTCAATCTTGATGGCAAAACTGAAACAGTCGTATATATGGCAGGAGTGGGAAGAGTTCAGGTATAGGCATGCACACCGGGTAACAGGTAAACCACAAGATATGCCAGGATTACACCTAGATAACCAAGAATTCCAAAAGCTGCTGTAACATTGAGCATTCCCCTATCTCTGATATAAAGCCTTGAGTGCAGGTAAGCAGAGTAGAAGAACCACAGAACAAATGAAGAGCTTATAATTGGCGACCACCACCAGCTCTGCCCGTGCCATGCTTTAAGAGCCCATGGATACCCTATGAGTAAACCCACAGTTAATAGAAAATATCCAAATTTTGCATAGGCATAGGCAACTCTGTCATAAACATAATCTTTTTTGATAATCAAAAAGATATTTGCAAAAAAATTCACTGTAAAGGCTGCATAGGCTATAAAAATCATGGGAGGGTGAATCCACATATACCCTGTTGTATACAGATAGTACTTTCCAATGATTGTTTTGAAGAGTATAACAGCATTGCTGTTGAAATAGGGCTGAGCCTGCCAGATTAGATATTGCTTTATAAGCGTACTCATCTCTGGCAGAGGGACAAAGGAGTTTGTAAGGTAGATTATAATGAGAAAGGCAGAAGAGCCTATATATAAAGATGCTAAGAATTTTTTTAGTCTGTATCTCTCAGCATAAAGAACCATCATGGTATAAATCCACAGCCAGAAAAGAAGTTTTTCCTTTTCTATCCAGACAGGGATATAAAATTTAACCATGCCTCCTTCAAAAGGATTAAAATATGTAATTGAAGAGAGCGTCAGGTGGTATTCTATGAGAATAATAAATAAAAGTGTTAATGCAGCAGTCAGACTATAGTGAGAATAACGTGATATTCTATAAAATTTTCCACTACCCTTACCTTTAAGAAGATAGCCGAGAGCAGAGATAAAATTCAAAGCACCGGCAAGAAAAACAAGCTTTAGAACTGTTGAGTAAATTAAGAGATACTCACTGTTAATTGCTAAAAAATCATAAAGGTGCATGGCAACATTATTGTACATGAATTATGTGAACTACTCCCCGCTTACGCAGGGAACTTCCTGAGTCATAGGTGTATCTCGTGCTAGACCTCTAACAGGCATCAAATCGGTGTATCCCAACCCTACTTTTATCAATCCTCTTTTTAATATATTTATGGCAGCATTAACGTGCCTATCAAGAACTAATCCACAATAAGGGCATTTATGTACTTTAATACTGAGGTTTTTCTTGACTATTTTACCACAAGAGGAACATTCTTGAGACGTGTTTTTAGGATTTACAAAAGTTACTACTTTACCAGCCCACTCTGCCTTGTACGCAGTAAACGATTGCAATATATTCCATGACACGTCTGATATACTTTTAGCTAAATTGTGATTTCTAATCATGTTTTTTATCCTCAAATCTTCAAATGCAATAAAATCGTATTGAGCCACAAGCTCCCTGCTAAGTTTATGATGAAAATCCATTCTTTGCTGTCTGATATGCCTGTGAACCTTAGCTACAATAACCCTTTGCTTATTATTATGTGATTCCTTCTGCTTTCGTGATAGCTTACGCTGCTCTTTAGCCAGCTTGTGTTCTGATTGTAATATGAACTTTGGAGGTTTTGTTTTTTCTCCATTGCTCTGGGCAATAAGTGGATTTATACCTACATCAATCCCTACTGCTGATTTTATTACTGTTTTTTCTGGTAAGGAATCTTCTATTTTAACAGAGAAACAGGCATACCATGCATCTATGTCTCTCTTTATCGTGCAAGTTTTAATCTTTCCTCTCAGACTTTTATGAATCTTAACATTTACCTTACCAATATATGATAACTCTAATTTCCTATCCACAATTTTAAATCCTGTCTGTGGATAGGTAAAACTGTTATATCTATTGTAACATTTAAAACGTGGATATCCTGATTGTTCATGATGCTTAAGGTGTCTGAAGAAATTCTTAAAACTGTTATCAACCCTGTGAATAACATCCTGCAATACCTGACTATGAACAAGAGGCAAATATTTGTCTTCTTGCTTTTGTCCCGGTAAGGCATTAATCTGGTCCTCTACTGTAATCCACTGCTTTGTCATAGGAAGTCTATACAGTTCTGCCTGTCGTTCCCTACAGGCAAGAGTATCATTATACAAATATCTACATGTGTCCAGAGTTGCTTCTAATTTCTGTTTCTGCTCTCTGTTTGACTCCAAACGATATTTGTAAGTTTTAAGCATCATTATTTTAATGTTTTTTAACAATTTAAAACTTTTCTGCTTTTTTATCCAAATGATTTATTTAATTAGGCATATTGAATTCTTATGTGAAGTAAACAATTCTAAACATAGTAAAAAAGGCAATTCACCCCCTCGCTTTCTCAAGGGGTATTCTTGCCCAAATTGATAAAAAATAGGATTAAGTCCCTATCTCCCAGGAACTTAAATATTTCTTCTGCTCTTCAGTAAGTTCATCTATCTTAATATCCATACTGCTGAGCTTCAGCCTTGCTACTTCCTTATCAATATCCTCAGGCACAGAGTATACAATATTCTCAAGCTTCTTACCCTCCTTAACTATATACTCTGAGCAGAAAGCCTGATTGGCAAAACTCATATCCATAACACTTGCAGGGTGGCCTTCAGCAGCAGCAAGATTTATGAGCCTTCCTTCACCCAGAAGGAAAATCTTTTTTCCATCCTCAAGAGTATATTCATCCACATATTCCCTGATTCTTCTCTTATTCACCGAAATTTTCTCAAGACCCTCTATATCTATCTCAACATTGAAGTGCCCTGAATTCGCAAGAATCGCACCACTCTTCATCCTTGCGATATCCTCCCTCCTTATCACATTAAGGTCACCTGTGACAGTCACAAATATGTCCCCAATCTTTGCTGCCTCGCCTATTGGCATAACTCTGTAACCGTCCATAACAGCTTCAAGTGCCTTCAGCGGGTCAACCTCAATGACCACAATATTGCTTCCCATACCCTTTGCGCGCATGGCAAGACCTCTTCCGCACCAGCCATATCCACACACCACAAAGGTCTTTCCTGCCAGAAGGATATTTGTCGCCCTCATGATACCATCCAGAGTGCTCTGCCCTGTACCATATCGATTATCAAAGAAATGCTTTGTCTTTGCATCATTAACTGCAATCACAGGATATTTCAGCACATCCTCGGCCTCCATACTTTTGAATCTTATAACACCTGTTGTTGTTTCCTCTGTTCCTGCAATTATATTCTCAAGAACCTCCTTCCTGCTGGAATGGATTGTTGAGACAAGGTCCCCACCATCATCCAGAGTTATATGTGGCATGTGGTCAAGAGCAGCATTTACATGCTCATAATAGGTTTTATTGTCCTCTCCCTTTATTGCAAAGACAGGTATTTCATAGTCTTTCACCAGACTTGCCGCTACATCATCCTGAGTGCTCAGCGGATTGGAAGCGCAGAGAACAACATCCGCACCTGCCTCCTTCAAAGTTATCATAAGGTTTGCAGTCTCAGTAGTTACATGAAGACATGCCGATATTTTTATACCCTCGAGAGACCTCTCCTTTCTGAACCTCTCCTTTATAAGATTCAGCACAGGCATATTCATATTTGCCCATTCTATTCTCAGCTTGCCCTTCTCAGCAAGACCCATATCCTTTATATCATACTTCATCTTATCACCTTTTTAGATTATGTAACAGTAAATTTAACAGCTTATTTTTATTCACACCACGATAAATTCATTCCTGAACAGGTGCAATTTCTTGAATCTTTCTACTTATTATATCTACAATCTCCTCAGTAACTATCTTAAAGTTTTCCTCATTGACCTCCTTATCCAGCCTGCCTCCTGCTGCCACAGCCCTTCCCCCACCATTGAAGAGCTCTGCCATTTTTGCAAGATTCACCTCGGGATTATTCCTTCTGAAGCTCATCTTCCCATCAGGATAAAGCACTACTACAAAGTCGCTGCCCTTCTCCTGAAGATAAAGGCTGGCAAGAGTTGAGCTCAGATATTTCTTTGAAATAGCTATAATACAGGAGTACTTACCCACTTTAACCCAAACCATGTGCTTCTCAAGATAATCATAACCCTTCTCCTTAACCTTCTGATAATTTTCATAGACCTCCTGAAATACATCATTCCAGGTTATGCCCCTTGCAAGAAAATCAACAAACTTTAGCTTATCATACCCGCTGGAAATTACATCATAAAGCTTCCATGCCAGTTCATCTTCATCACGAAAGTCATGAATATGGGCAAGCCTTGCTATCCTCTCCGCAACCTTATCTTCAGGCAGAAAGTAATTCCATGCAAGTTCAGCCGCACATAGCTTATTGCTATGAATAAACTTGAAACCTGCCCCAAGAAGCCTCCTGCCTGAACTCCAGTCATGGTGGTCTATCCATATGAATCTGTTATTTACGCAGAGAGATTTCACAGTTTCCAGTGGAATTTTCGAGTTGTAGCCAAGGTCTGCCACCACTATCAAGTTTCCTTCCGACCCTTCAATCTGTCTGAAAACCTCACCCAGGTCATCGTAACTTACGAAGTGATGCTCAATATCCAAATTTTCCTTTTTTGCATATCTTCTGACTATGGCATGGGAACCCAGCCCATCAAGATCCTTTTTATGAGCTATACATATAATCATAGAAGAAGATTGAAGTAATATAATAAAACTTTTTTGGCATATTGAATATAATGCGGGTTTTGTTACACACGTGTTCACCAGAAATTTGAATTATTGATATTTTTATTTTATCAGTAACTTTCACTGAAATTGTATATGATTACCAAATTTATCATATATATTTGTGTTTGTTATAAACTATATATTTTATAATAATATTTGAAAAAGTGGAATGGGGATTTTATGAAAATCAAATTTCGAGTAGATGAACTGATGAGCATACTGATAAAGTCAGAAAATGACCTTATAAAGAAATACGGCCTGGATTCTAAGAAGCTTGAAGAAATCCAGGACTCCCTCAAAAGAGGGAACTGGCAGCTTCATTTCCTGAGTTTCAGTAAATAACCTGAAACAAATATGCTGAGCTCATAAAGAAATATTAAAGGCACAGCAAGGAGAATCTGGGTCAGAGCTGTTGGGCCTGTAACTACCGCCGCAATAACAAAGATAGCAACGTAGAAATGCCTTCTTTTCTGTTTTAGCGTCTCTATATCTATAATACCTCTCAGAACAAGCCAGATTATAAGCAGTGGCATCTGAAAAATAAGGCAGAAAATTATAATGGTAAAAAATGTGAAAAATATAAACTTATTGATAGAGTAGTATGGAGAAACACTTGCATCAATAGTCAAAAGAGTTAAAACATTAATGGTAGTGGGAAGAAAAAAGAAATATGTGAAAGAGAAACCAATTATAAAAAGTATAATTGAAGAAACAAACCAGATAATCGTATTTTTTGAAATTCTCTTTCTAAAGTAGAAAAGAGCAGAAGCCGGACCAAGAACAACCAGGGATAATATAGCTGCAATCTGAATTTCCACCATTATTGTTTCCATCATGCCTGTTGCTATGAGTTTTGCACTATGTGGTAGGAAATCCTGTCTTATCTTCTCTATTATAAATCCTGAAACCTGAAAAAAACCTAAGAATAATACAACAAAAAGTAAAACAAAATATATAAGTTTTCTTCTTACCATAATTGAAAATCTGAAGAAATCCTTTAGTTCCATAATATCACGTAATTAAGACCTCTTCATTATCTTCTTCCAGGGCAAGCTTCAGCTCTCTTGCAATTCTCCGCCCTATACTCATCCCATGACCATGGGTAAGGTAGCTATATGGCGAACCACCTATGAAAGGATTTGTACCAGCAACAATTCTTGCAGATATTTCAAAGGCAATAAATTCTAAGTCATGTGTAACCATAGTCTCAAGACAGAAGGGTCCCATCATCCCTGGGGGAGCCAGCTTTTTTGAAACTTTAACAAGTGAATCACCCATTTCAAAAATTCTTGGTATTAAAGACTCTCTCACAACAATGGGAACATTTCCAACCACAACATAGCTGGGTTCTATATAGGAATTTGTCTGGTCAAGAGCAGGTATTCTTGTCAGGCCATCTATATTGGCTTCCAGACGCTGGTCTATGCCAAATAGCTCAACTTCTTTTTTAAGTGGAGAGTAGAAATAACTCAGATACATACTAACGCCTGGTATATACTCCTGTATTGTTGCCTCTCTGATATCATCCCCGGTTATTCTTCCCCTATCAATCTGATATGCTGTCTTTCTGACAAAATCTTCATAGTTTGCCACAAGGAAATATCCTCTTCCTCCCCTTGCTCCGGGGAACTTGACTATACTCAGCCGGTCAATGTCCTTCGGGTCCTTTGTTTCTTTGGGCATCTTTATTCCTGCTTTAAGAAGCCAATTCCTTTCAAGAGTTCTATCGCTATCCCAGCGAAGTATATTCCTATTACCTAAAATAGGCAAAGTAAGCCTTTTTTCAACCTTATCTGTGCCAACATTAGAAATAAATGAGCCATGAGGGACAATTATAGCATTCTCGGCTATGAGTTTTTCATAGACTCTTCCTCCTTCGAGGATTTCGTCATAGCTATTTAATGTTATAATTTTATCAGCCACACCGAAGCGCCTGTATGTTTCCACTCTCTCTGGTTTACAGAGAACTATACTCTTAAATCCTTCAGCCTTAGCCCCATTCAAAATCTGAAGAGCAGAGTGACTACCTATTGTTGCTATGGCAAGCTTTTCTCTATCATATCCTCTATAAATATCAAGGATTTTATCCGTGTCGCTCATGGCTCATACCTCATATAATATTTTAAATACACAAATACCATCAGGTAACAATCTCAGGTAGTCTCTGCTGCTCAATAGCTGTCCTTATCTCCATCATTATTAAATCCATCGGGTCCTCTATATTTTTGCCGTATTTCAGACTCAGATTTCGCATCTCCGGAGAGGTCGGGCCCAGTGCAGGGTCACCCGGGACTCTAGGTGAGAGGTCAAAGGTTACAAACTCGAGAGTTTTGTTATCCTCAGGGGAGTACTGAATACCGCCCTGAAGGGAAAAAGGT